>JBKJSR010000384.1:0-4206 GCA_046594355.1 Bryobacter sp. | reverse complement strand
GGCATTCCGGTCTTACTCTCGCCGCCCCGCATCTGATCCCCTTGCCTTCGCCCGAGGGCGAACTTCTCGGTCATGTGCTCGCTGTCTCGTACCCTACTGCTGCCTGCCTCCCTGCCGTTGCCGCAGACGCTGCTCGTCCCCGACTCATCGCCGCCGTTCAGCAGCTTTATGCAGACCTCCTCGAACAAACCCGCTCCCAGTGGCAAGGCCTCCCACTGATCCTCACCGGTCATCTTCATGTCTCCGGGGCGCAACAAAGCGAAGGGTCGGAGCGCCCCATCCTGATCGGCGGCGAGAATGCCTTCCCTGCAAATCTCTTCCCAGCCGAAGCTAGCTATTTGGCTCTTGGTCATCTTCATAAGCCGCAGCGTGCCGGTGCCGATCACATCCGCTACAGCGGTTCTCTATTGCCTCTCAGCGCTAGCGAAATCGACTACGAGCATGGCATCGACCTAGTCGAGATCCATAAGACAAAGGTCTCTACCCAGCACATTGCACTGAGGCGGCCGCTCGGCTTTTACCGCATTCCCAATAAAGGCTTTGCGCTATTGTCAAAAATCCCAGAACTCCTGGCGGCCCTCAAATTGCCCAAGAATCCGCCGATGGATCAACGCCCGTTTGCGCAAATCCGCCTTTGCCGCGAAGGTCTCTCCCCCGCCTTCCGTGAAGAACTGGACAACTTGGCCGAAGCACACGGACTTCGCCTGGTCG
Source organism: Bryobacter sp. (assembly GCA_046594355.1). Classification (GTDB taxonomy): domain Bacteria; phylum Acidobacteriota; class Terriglobia; order Bryobacterales; family Bryobacteraceae; genus Bryobacter. The sequence continues at coordinate 3,495 of JBKJSR010000384.1, read as the reverse complement.
ATACACGCATCGAAGATCTGGAACCCTCAACGATTACCAACGATTCTCAGGCCCCCGTCATGCAAACTGTCGCGCAATGCGATCCAGTTCACTTCTTCCGGCTGGCCTACGCGAGCACCTTCAGCCAGCAACCATCACCTGCACATCTCGCCGTCTTCGAACAAGTTCTTGAGGAGGTTCAAGCGCAATGAAGATCCTTTCCTTGCGCGGAGAAAACCTGGCTAGTCTTGCGGGCCGCTTCTCGCTCGATTTCACTGCGGACCCGCTGGCTGGTGCCGGACTTTTTGCCATTACCGGCGATACGGGTGCAGGTAAGTCCACTCTTCTCGATGCCCTTTGCCTCGCCCTCTACGGAGAATATCCACGCCTCGATTTCTCCAGCAACGAGACATCGCTTGACCCCAGTGGTGAATCCATTAAGGCCAGCGACCCTCGCCATGTCCTCCGCCGCGGTGCGGGCTTGGGGTATGCCGAAGTCGACTTTGAGGACCGCGATGGCCAAACTTATCGTGCCCGATGGGAAGTCAGCCGTGCGAGGGAAAAAGCTTCGGGTACTCTCAGGAATGTGAAGCGTAGCCTTGTTCGTCTGTCCGACGGTGAAACCCTTGCCGGTAATTCTAAAGACGTCTCACGGCAAGTCCAAGGGCTCACCGGCCTCAATTTCGAACAGTTCCGCCGCACTTCGCTTCTCGCTCAAGGGCACTTCGATGCCTTCCTCACTGCCACGGGCAATGACCGCGCCGCACTCCTCGAACGCATCACTGGCGCAGAGATCTACGCCCGCATATCACAATCTGTTTATCGGGGTTCGGAGCAGCGCCGCGAGGCTTTTCAACTGCTTCAGGCCCAACTTCAGCAGATCTTATGTTTAACCGATGAGGCACGTGGGTTGCTCGAAAGTTCCCTCGCGGAGTTGCAGAGGCAAGCCGAATCCGCAAGTTCCGAAATTGCGACCCTCGACGCCTCGCTGGAATTCTGGAAAAGTCATGCCAACGCGTTTTCGGCGCACGAAGCCGCCTCAGTTGAATGCGCTAAGGCAGAATCTGCGTTCTCAGCCAGAAGCGCAGATCGCCAACACCTTCTCGATCTCAATCTCGTAGAACCAATCCGGCCCTTATTTGCAGGGGCCAAACAGGCGAAGAGTGTTGAAGACCAGGCCACCATTGATCTCACATCCGCATCGCAAGATCTCGATCACAAGCTGCGGCGTTTCATACTTGCTCAAGCTACTCAACTCAACTCCCAGACAGGCAAGGACGAAATTGACGCTGTCGTCAACACGCTGGCTCCTAGATGGCAAGAAGCTGAACGGTTAGACTTTCAGTTGCAAGAAGCGAGGCAGCAAGTCAAGGCCGCTGCTACTTCTCTCGCTGAAAAGCTGGACCAATATGGGAAAAAGTCCAAAGCGAACGTAGAACTGGCAAGCCAGCACCAGCAACTCTCCGCACAGCTTGACGATCTCCGGTCCTGGCTCGATGAGCATTCCGATCAGGCCAACCCTGTGGCGCAACTCTCCACCGCCGAACAACTCTTTACCGCCAGACGCCAGATCCAGAAGCAACAGAAAGATCTCTCATCGAGTCTGCCCACCTTCGCAATCGACCTGAAAAACATCGAGACACAGCTAGCCGGCAATCAGAGCGGCCTCGACATGAATCAGGAGGAAGTCTCTGCACTCGATGGTGAAATTACTCAACTGGTCAGCGAAATCGCATCCCTTCCGCAGTCTGAACTGCTTGCCCGCCGGGCCGCTCTCGCTGATACTCTCGGTCGTTACAATCAAGCTCTCCAACTCTGCCAGTCCAGCGCAGAAGCCACCGCAGCACTTGCCGTGGATCGTGATGCGGTCGATCTTGTCGAAACCCGGATCCAGGGTTACGAGCGCGCGCGAACTGCCCTGCTTTCTCAAATCGCACAAAAGCAGGGAGCGCTCACTGAGGCCACCCGGGCAAGCGAACAAGCCGAACAAACGATCTCCGAGTCAGCGCAATCCCTTCGAGCGCATCTCAGCCCCGACACCCCCTGCCCCGTCTGTGGAAGTACCGATCATCCCTTCCTGCGCGATGACCCGCAGATGACCGCTCTTGCTGCTCAGTATCGCGCCCGCCGCGAAGAACTCGATGCCGACCTCTCCGACTTAAATCAGCAGCACACTCAACTGCTCGGCCAGCGGGCAGCGGGATCAGCCTCTCGGGAGCATCACGTCTTGCAGGCACAAGCCTCCCAGCTTCAGATCAATAGCTTTCAAAAGAAATATACAGATCTTCTCTGCATCCTCCCTCCCTCTCTTCCTGCCGACCTCAGTCCAGTTGCTCTTTCCGTGCTGACAGACTTGCTCTCCACAACTACGCAGGATCAATCATCTGTCCAGACTGCTCTCGAGGCTTTGCAACTCAAGAAAGAGCGCCACACAGAACTCCTGGAGCAGAGAAATGCGCTTCAGGAACAACTGCTCAAAAGCAATGCTTCGAGGGCTGATCTTCTCGGCAGTCAAAATCAAATCACCACCCGGATCACCCAGAACAAGGATCTCCACCAAAGCTGTGAGACTCAGCTCACGGGCAACAGCCAGCACCTCGCGCCCTTGCTTGCTCCCTTCTCGATTACCCTCGAACAACTCGACCTTCGTTTCCCCTGTATGGTCGAACAATTCAGGGCAGCTTGCCTTGGGTACAGCCAAAAAAGCACTAGATCTCAGCAATTAATTCTGGCGTTGAACACCGCTGCGAGCGATCTGAATTCCTCCTCAATTGCTCTCGGCGCCTCCTGCCTCGGTAAAGACGAGGCCACTTCGTCCCACGATCAGAAGCAGCGACACCTGGAAGAAGTACAGGCGATGCGCTCCCTTGTTCTCGATGGTCAACCCGTTGCCCAACACAAGCAGGCTCATGCCGATCGTCAATCTGCCGCACATCAATCCCATCTCATGGCCAGCACTGAACTCGCCGCTGCTGAATCCGCCCATGAAGCCGCCAATCAGCTCAAGCTCAATTGCGAAACCAGACTCGACCAGGTTCACTTAGTGGGCCTTGCCGCAAATGCCAAGTACATCGAAGCCTGCCAGGGCATCAAGATGGAACCCACTCAAGCCCGCGACCTGATCGAGTCCGATCCACTAAAGCGCCAACAACTCCAGACGGCTCTCGCCACTCTCGATCAACAGCTCCATACCGCCACCCAACTCCTCCGCGCAGCAGAAGCTTCCCTCGCTTCTACGCTAGCCGTCTGCAATGGCCTTGCCCCTGTCGTAGAACTCACTGCGGCTCGCGATGCAGCCGACCTGGCCCGCACACAGGCGCTTCAGCGCATTGGTAACGAGCAGCAAATACTCACTCAGGATGACCAGCAACGCAACAATCACGCGGCCCTCCGTATCCAGGTCGAGAGCGCTCGGGACACTCACGACACTTGGCAGGAAGTGAATGCTGCGATAGGCTCCGCCGCCGGCGACAAATTCCGAAAATTCGTCCAGAGTCTTACTCTTGATCACCTCGT
>JBKJSR010000458.1:0-5828 GCA_046594355.1 Bryobacter sp. | reverse complement strand
GCGACTTCATGCTGATTCACTTCCGGCCCGGCTTTGAGGAATTAAGCGCAACCGAATGGGAGATCCGCAAGTTGCGGATCTGGCAATACTTCGAGCCCACAACTTCTTATGTGAGCGTAGTGGAACTCGGGCTGTACGAGAGCACGGGCAAGTTGTACGGAGGGCTTGCGGCCGAGGGCGTCGCCCCATACACAGAGCCCTGGAAGACTTCTATCGCCGACACGCTGGAGCGTCAGAAAACAGCGATGGCTTCGCGTCTCTATCCTGAAATCCCGCCCGCGAAGTATTGCTGCTTCTATCCAATGGACCGCAAGCGTGGAGAAGAAAAAAATTGGTATAGCCTTCCCTTGGAACAGCGCGCCAGCCTGATGCACGAGCACGGCCTGGTGGGCCGGCGATATGCGGGAGAAGTGAAGCAGATCATCTCGGGATCGATCGGAATGGACGACTGGGAATGGGGCGTGGACCTCTTCGCCGAAGATCCGCTGGTTTTCAAAAAGTTGATTTATGAAATGCGCTTCGACCCGGTGAGCGCGATCTACGCGCTGTTCGGATCCTTTTATCTTGGAATTCGATGCAACCTCGAAAGGCTGCGGGAACTCTTACAGGTATGAGGCGTCGAGTGTTTCTTGCCGGTAGTGTGTCCTGTTTATTACAGGCGCAGGATTGGCGGCACTCAGCGGCTTTCGGGCACCTCTACAACCTGGACTTCGATCAGGCAATTCTCCTGATAGACAAGGATTGCGTGCGGGACCCGGCCGAGCCGGAACACCACAATAATCTTGCCTACGCACTTTTGTGCCGTGCCTTGTTCCGTGCCGATGCCCTGGATGGTGGGGTGGCGTTGGGTGTTGCGGAATTTCTTCGTAAGCCCAAGCTTCCGATGGATTCTGGAGATAGAAGCCGTCTTTATTCCTCCCTCACCAGGGCGGAAGATGCCGCGAAATCACGACTCGCGAAAGACCCCAACCGCGCCGATGCCTTTTACGCGCTGGGTGTGAGTCAATCCCACCGCGCCAATCTCGCTCTGCTGGTAGACAAAGAATGGCGCAATGCACTTAAAACCGGGGGCGAGGCCCGCACGCTGCATGCGGAGGCGCTGGCTAGAGACAAGAATTTTGTCGATGCGATGCTCGTCCCAAGCTTCCACGAATACATCGTTGGAAGCTTGCCCTTTTACTTGAAGGCGTTGGGTTTTCTTGCGGGTTTCACAGGCGAGAAGGAAAAAGGCTTGAACGGACTACGGACCGTCGCTAGATATGGCACGCGGACCAGGATCGAGGCACAAGTGCTGCTGGCGCTTGTCGAGCGGCGCGAGGAACGTCCTGAAAAGTCGATCGAGATCATGCGAGCCCTTGAAAAAGAATTTCCGACCAATCACCTCTATCGCAAGGAATTGACAAGTCTTCTGGTGGACATAAAGAATAAAGAAGATGCCCGAAGGGAATTCTCCGAGCTGGATCATTCCCGTTACCGCTTTCTGAAGCCGGCGAAACTCGAAGCCTACAAGCGGGAGTTTGCGGCGAAACTGAAGGCATGAAGAATTCGCTGCTTCTTTGCGTGCTGGCGCTAGTCGCATGCGGCGGAGGTCCGGGCCTGACGCCAATGGAGCAAGACGGATTGCGTATCGTGGATGTGCCCGTCGATGCCCCCATCCTGTTCACGATGGAGAGCCGGGGAACTGCTCCAGAATTATTGATTCCGATCTTTGAGGAATAGGCGAGAACTCCTCTGATCCTGCATGTCGTGTGGCGAACGGCGGACGCTCCGCGGACAGAGGAACTGGCACAATTCAGCGGCAAAAAAATCCGGCAATACTGGGACGCCAAAGCGAAAACTCGATCCACCAATGGACAGGTGAGCATTAACCACAGCCTCGTTGCTATCGAGAGACTTTCTTTGCGCATGGGACTGGCACGAGCGGCGGCGTATCCAATTCCCAATTGATCTTCGATTAGGATCATAGTCATGCTATCGAGACGCTGCTTCATTACGGCAACATCGGCCTTTGGGCTTCATGCCGCCACCCCCTTCGCCTGGCCCAATGAGAAGCGGCTCGCAATCAGCCTGTCTTTCGACGACGCACGGCTCTCGCAAATCGACACCGGCCTGCGCCTCTTCGAATCACTCGACCTCAAAGCCACCTTCTATCTCTCGCTGCCATCCATGAACAAGCGCTTGCAAGGGTGGAAGGAAATCGCCCGTCAGGGTCATGAGATCGGCAACCACTCCACCGCTCACGCCTGCACCGGCAATTACCGCTTTACCCGTGCGCTCGAAGACTTCGATCTTGAAGAAATGGCACGCGACCTCGACAATGCGAATCGCGAAATCGAAGCGGCCACCGGAATCAAACCTGTCAGTTTCGCCTATCCCTGCGGGCAGAAGTTCGTCGGGCGCGGCAAAGCAACCCGCAGCTACATCCCGCTGGTTGCAGAGCGCTTTGAGAGCGGCCGCGGCTATCTCGACGAGATGCCCAACCATCCACAGGTCTGCGACCTCGCGCAATTGATGGGGACTGGATTCGACGGGACAGACTGGCCCGTCGTAAAGGGCTGGATCGACAAAGGCGCTAAGGACGGAAGCTGGATCGTTTTTGCCGGCCACGAGATCGGAAAATCCGCACACCAAACCACGGATGTCGAGATGCTCAAACGGCTGGTGGATTACGCAAAAAATCCGGCCAACGGCATCTGGGTAGATACGGTTGGCCGGATCGGAAAATACGTTGCGAAAACGCGGGGTTAGACTTCGAGCTTCCAGGGTGCGCGGTACTTGGCTTTCAGATACTGCTTCACCTCGGACTGCTTGACGGTCCAGTTCTTCTCGTCCCAGTCGAGCCGGGTCTTGAAGCGGAGCGACAAGTTGGCGAGTATACAAACGGTCGAAGAACGAACGCAGGTTTCAATTTCGCTTTGCGGCTTCTCGCGCGACTTGATGCAGGCCAGCCAGTTTTCCCAATGCGGAACATTCATCTGGCGCATCACATCGTCTTTCTCATAAATCTGCTCAACCACTGCCGACTTCGCATTTGGCACTAGCCAGCAACCGCTGCGATTCACGATCAGCGTTGCCTCGGTGCCGTGAATGGAAGTGGCCGCACCCTGCCCAAACATGGGCATCGGATTGGCAGTCCGGCTCTCATAACTGGCGATGAATTTCGGATATTCAAAGGTTGCCAGCAACGTGTCCGGCGTCTCGCTATTGTCCTTGACGTAAAGCTTACTGCCCATCGCGGAAATCGCCGTGGGCATCACTTCGTCAAAGCACTGATGCACTGGATCGAGCAGGTGAACACCCCAATCCGTCATCGCACCACCGGCGTAATCCCAGAAGTAACGAAAGGTGGGAAAGGTCGCCTTTTTGACCCCCCAACGGTTTTCATTGAATGGCACTTTCGGCGCCGGCCCCAACCACATATCCCAATTGAGTCCGGGAGGAACCGCCGAATCTTCCGGATTGCCCCACCCAGCCTGTTGCGTTCTCCCGGCCTGCCAGGTGTGAACGAAGGTCACTTCGCCCAGGATGCCGCTCTTGACGAGTTCGGCGGCCTTCTTGAAATAACCGCCGGAGCGTTGCATGGTTCCGGCCTGCACAATGCGCTTGTACTTGCGTGCGGCCTCAACCATCTTCTGCCCTTCATCCACATAAACGCAGGCTGGCTTTTCGACGTAGACGTCCTTGTTCGCCTTGCAGGCTTCCACCGTCATGTAGGGGTGCCAGTGATCCGGGGTCGAGATGCAAACGGCGTCAATCGACTTGTCGGCGATGATCTTGCGGAAATCGTCGGTGCCCTTAATCTCATAGCCGCCACGGCGGGCGGAAGCTTCGGCGCGTTCGAGGTGCGGCTGGTAAACATCACACAGCGCAGCGGGTTGCAAGCCGGGAACTTTCATGGCGTAGCCAAGATTGCCCGAACCCATTGCTCCCAGACCGATGAAGCCGACGGCAACGCGGTCGTTGGCACCTTTCACCTGACCGGTAAAGATAGATGTAGTGAATGCAGTGCCTAGGGCGAGCGATGCGTCTCTCCGGCTGATTGGCTTGTGGGGGTACATAGTTTCCTTTCCCGAACACTGGTCCGGAAACTATGTATTGTATGCCTGTTTGAAATGAATCAGGCTGCCGTAGCGACAGACCTGCTGGAATGCCGACCAAGATTCGATTCAAGAATCCAGTCCAATTGTTCCCGCTCAAAGGGCGCGGCGCAATAATCCACGGCACCGGCGTCCATAGCGTCCAGCCAATCGTCTACTTCTGGAATTCGGCTCACGACCACAACGGGACTTGAGACGGCCTTCAATAACTGTTGCAGACCAGGATGGTGGGTTTCACAAAACACGAGGTCGAAGTGCCGCTCGGCATCAGGCGAACATTCCGACTCGAGGCACGAGGACTCATGTACTTCGATTCCACGTGAAAAAAGGTATTGTTGCAATTCGGTGGCAAGCATCGGTTCGATACCGGCAAGCAAAACGGTTTTACCATGCACTTTCATAGGATCTTCTTCCTGCTTAAAGCGTTACATCAAGAAAGATCTCGAACGGGGAGGAGATTGGCGTCTTTGGTTGGCTGTGCTATTAGGCGTCCCGACTGCTCTAAGAACAAGAGCAGAAGCGTCTACTGGGGGTACAGCAATAGTCTTACTGTGGTTAGTGTATATCCATTTTTGAAAACAGACTGATAAAATTAAAGCTTCAGGAGAAAAAAATGATGCCCGTGCTTCGTCGAAACAGCCAGGTCGTAAATATTGGTGGAGTGAAAGTTGGTGGAACGCATCCCATCATGGTTCAATCCATGACGAATACGGATACCGCCGACGTGACTGGCACTGCCAAACAGGTGATGGATCTGGCCAGGGCGGGATCGGAAGTCGTCCGCATTACGGTGAACTCGGACGAGGCCGCCGCAGCAGTCCCAAAGATTCAGGACACGCTCATGCTGCACGGAATGAACGTGCCACTGGTCGGCGATTTTCACTACAACGGGCATCTCCTGCTCAAGAAATATCCAGATTGCGCACGGGCCTTGGCCAAGTACAGAATCAATCCGGGAAACGTCAATATAGGCCGCAAGTCCGACGACAATTTCCGCACGATGATCGAGTGCGCCATCGAATATGACAAACCGGTCCGGATTGGTGTGAACTGGGGCTCGCTCGACGGCGCTCTTTTGACGCGAATGATGGACGAAAACGCGAAATCGCCAGAGCCGCTGGACGCACGCGAAGTCACGATGAACGCGATTGTCGAAAGCGCGCTCCTGGCTGCCGCCGCTGCCGAGCGCTACGGCCTGGCGCACGACAAAATCCTGTTGAGTGCTAAGGTCAGTGGCGTGCAGGATTTGATCCTGGTCAACCGCAAGCTCGCCGCCCGCTGCGATTACCCCATCCATCTTGGGCTCACGGAAGCCGGTCTCGGATCGAAGGGCGTCAGCTACACGGCAGCCGCTTTGAGCGTATTGCTACAGGAAGGAATCGGCGACACCATCCGCGCCTCGCTGACTCCCTTGCCGAATGGCGACCGCACCGAAGAAGTGCTCGTTTGCCAGCAGATTTTGCAGGCCCTGGAAATCCGCACCTTTACGCCGCAGGTAGTTGCCTGCCCTGGATGCGGCCGCACCACTTCAACCTACTTTCAGGACATGGCCGATCAGATCCAGCGCTATCTGCGCGAGCAGATGCCGACCTGGAAGCCGATCTATCCGGGTGTTGCAATGATGAAGGTCGCGGTCATGGGTTGCGTCGTGAATGGGCCGGGTGAATCGAAGCACGCCAACATCGGCATCTCCCTTCCGGGCACTTTCGAAGAGCCGGTGGCCCCGGTCTA
>JBKJSR010000402.1:0-3185 GCA_046594355.1 Bryobacter sp. | reverse complement strand
ACGGCCGGCCTCGATCCCGGTGAGCGCAATCGCTTCTACAATCTGCTCGCCGAAGTAGGTGAAAACGTGATCGTAATTCTCTCTACCCACATCGTCGAAGATGTCCTTGAGCTTTGCAGCAAGATGGCGATCATCCACAAGGGGCGCGTCCTCTATGAGGGCGACCCAGAGGCGGCCGTCCAGTCCCTTGAGGGCAAGATCTATAGCCGCAAAATTACCAAGTCCGACTTGAAAAGCTATGAAGAACAGTACAAAGTGATCTCGAACAAAATGGTCGCCGGCAGACCGCTGATCCATGTGTATTCCGAAGCAGCCCTCGATGGCGACTTCGCGGCCGCACGTCCCAGCCTCGAAGACGTGTTCTTCGCCAAAATTGGCGGGTTGGTTTAGTAGCCATGATGATCTTTAACCTCTTCAAATTTGAGGCCAGATATTGGCTGCGCGGCATGATGGTTTGGATTTTCATGGTAATCCTCGGCGCGATGATCTTTGGAGCCGTTAGTTCCGACAAAATCACCGTTGGCCGCTCGCTCGAAAACACCTTTCGCAATGCGCCCTTCGTGATCCAGAATTTCTACTCGATCATGGGGCTCATCACGCTGCTCATGACAACGGCGTTTGTGAACTCGGCAGCAGCACGCGACTTCCAGTACGGCACCGATCAGATCGTATTTTCAACTCCTCTCAAGAAGCTCGATTTCATCCTCGGCCGCTACTTTGGGTCCGCCTTCATCGCTGTGATTCCCATGCTCGGCATCTCACTAGGCATCCTGCTGGCAGCCTACATGCCTTGGGTCGATGCCGAACGCTTCGGGCCCATTGTGTGGAGCGCCCACCTCAAAAGCGTGCTCGTCTTTGCCATTCCCAATACGCTCTTTATCTCTGCGGTGGTCTTCTGCATCGCGGCGCTCACGCGCAGCACGGTAACTTCGTTTCTCGGCTCGCTCGTCCTGCTCGTGGGGTACATCGTAACCGACACGCTCACCGACGATCTCGATAACGAAAAGCTCGGTGTACTCCTCGATCCATTTGGCATTCGTGCCTTCTCCGTGATGACGAAATATTGGACCGTAGCCGAAAAGAATAATGTGTCTCTCGGCTTTGAAGGCTTATTACTCTGGAACAGGCTGATCTGGCTCGCCGTAGGCCTCGCAATTCTGGCTTTCACTTACTATCGCTTCTCCTTCTCGGAACGCTCGAAAAAGGGGCGGGTTACTCAACCCGAATCGGCGGAACCCCTCGCAATCGCCGTTCCGAATGTGCGTTTTTCAACGGACGCCGCCTCCGTGTTTGCCCAATTGCGCGGCCTGCTCTCCTTCGAATTCTGGGGCCTGGTCAAGACAACCTCATTCATCGTGCTGATGGTCGCGGCCCTCGCCAACACAGTCCCCAGCATCATCTTCGCGGCCAAAGAAGGTTACGGAAACGCTTCTTATCCGGTCACTTACTGGATTGTCGAATTGATCCAGGGCTCGCTCTATCTGTTTGTGATCTCGATGATCACTTACTACGCCGGCGTACTCGTGTGGCGTGAACGGGATGCGCGCATGGACGAGATTGAAGACGTTACCCCGCATCCGGCATGGATCCGCTATGTCTCGAAAATCGTGGCGCTGCTCGGAGTGCTGGCTTTGCTTCAGGTGCTGATGCTGCTCACCGGTGTAGTAGTCCAGGCCGCTTACGGCTACCATCGCTATCAGTTTGGGCTCTATCTCAAAGAACTCTTCGTCTACGATTTCTCCCTCTTTGTTTTTTTGGCCGTGCTGGCTTTCCTGGTCCATGTGCTGTCTCCCAACAAGTACGCCGGCTATTTCGGCTTCATCGCCTTCCTGATCGCCAACGCCTTCATCTGGACTCCGCTCAACATCGCAACCCGGCTGGTGCGTTATCCCTCGCGCCCCGAGATGACTTACTCCGACTTCTTCGAGTACGCTCCCTTCCTGGCATCCTGGTGGTGGTTTACCGCTTACTGGGCCGCATTCGCGCTGGTACTTGCCGCACTATCTTCAGCCATCTGGCCGCGCGGGAAAGAGACCAATCTCGGTCGCCGCTTCGCCGCTTTCCATCCCAAAATGCGCCTCGCGACAATTTGCTTTGCCGCACTCTTTGCCGCTCTTGGCGGCTGGCTCTACTACAACACCGCTGTACTCAACAAGATCATGGGACCATCGACGATTCTCGATAGACGGGCCGATTACGAGCGCACCTACAAGCGATATCTCAACCTCCCTCAACCCCGCGTCACAAAGATCAAATACGACATCGAGGTCTATCCCGAAAAGCGTTCTCTCGTCTTCAAAGGCGATCAGGAGATGGTCAACAGGCACAATACTCCGATCGCCGAACTGCACCTCGTCACCGATGAAACTTACTCGTACAAGATCCAGATCGATGGGGCCAAACTCGACAAAGACGACCAGCGCCTCCAGTACCGCATCTACAAACTCGATCCCCCCATGCAACCGGGCGAAACCCGCCGCATGCAGTACACCGTCTCTCGCGAGCCCAAGGGCATCGAAAATTCGGTAAGGGCAATCCAGATCGCGCAGAACGGCACCTTCTTCAACAACGGGATCGCGCCGCAGATTGGCTATCAGCAAGGCGGTGAGTTGGACGAACGCAATGATCGCAAGAAGCGCGGCCTGCCTGAAAAAGACCTGATGCCAAAGCTCGAGCGCAATTGCACCGCCAACTGCATGAGCACCTATATTTCAAACAGTTCCGATTGGGTGAGCGTCGAGTCGAAGATCTCTACCTCTCCCGACCAGATCGCGATTGCTCCGGGATCCTTGCAGAAAGAATGGACGGCCGGTGGCCGCAGGTATTTTGAGTACAAGCTCGATCGCGACAGCTTGAACTTCTACTCGTTCATGAGCGCCCGCTACGCCGTGGCGCGTGAAGAGTGGAACGGTATCAAGACCGAGGTTTACTATCACCCCGAGCACACCTGGAATGTGCCCAAGATGATGAAATCGATCCAGAAATCTCTCGATTACTTCACCAAAAACTTTGGACCATACGGCCATAAACAAGCCCGTATTATTGAGTTCCCCCGCGTTGCTGGCTTTGCGCAGGCCTTCCCTGGCACCATGCCCTATTCGGAATCCATCGGTTTCATCGCCAAGCTCGACAAGCCCGACGATATCGACATGGTCTACTACGTTGTCGCCCACGAGATGGCGCAC
>JBKJSR010000393.1:0-2852 GCA_046594355.1 Bryobacter sp. | reverse complement strand
GTGAACTTCTCCGCAACTCCCGCCAAGGAAGGCGAGAAAAAGAAACTGGCTGAAGCTGAGGCTGAAGTGAAGGCGAAGGATCTGGTGAGGCAGTTGAAGGCTGGGGCAGACTTCAAGAAGCTGGTGGCCGAGCATTCCGACGATGTCGCTTCGAAGGCGAAGGGCGGCGACTTTGGTACCATCCGGCGCAGCGACCAGATTCCGGATGAACTCAAAGCTGCGATTTTTGCGTTGAAGGCCGGTGAAGTTAGCGAGCCGGTGAAGCAGCCGAATGGCTTCTACATCTTTAAGGTTACCGAGTATGCGGCGCAGCCATTTGAGGAAGTGAAGAGCATTCTCAGCAGCCAGACGCGGGATCAGAAATTTCAGGAATGGCTCAAAGTAACGCAGGAAACAGCGGACGCAAAGGTAGTGGACGCGGCATTTTTCGGAAAGGGAGCGCCGGGGGCTCCGCCGGTTGCGCCAGCGGCTCCGCCGACAGCGCCGCCCGCCCCGAAGAAGCCCTAAGCATCACGTTTGCCCGCCAGCTGCGGGCGCATCGGGGCAAGCTTGGCTTTGGGCCAGGCCCAGGCGATGAAGTTTTCGCGGCGAGTTTTCTGGCTCGCCGCGAAATCGTTTTCGACACAGATTTGCTGGGTCACGCTCCGGATTTTGTAAGCGTTGTCGCGCACGAGATTTACCATTTTGTGTGGCGGCGCTTGCCGAATGCGGAACGCATCGCCTGGGGCGAATTGTTGCGTGCGGAGCCTCGGCCACGGCATGCGGGATTGTCTTCGCGGTTGCGCCATGCGGCTTACCGGGAAGGGAATCGCGAGCGGCAATGGAAGGATTATGTATGTGAGGCGTTCTGCGACACGGCTGCCGCGCTGACTTCGCCGAACCCGATAATTTCCCCGCAACGAAAGCAGTGGTTCCGCAATCTAATGAAGAAGAGAAGGCTGCCGGTATAAACTTGGCAGAGGAGCTTGCCCGCCGTGTATTCGCTTAATTTGAAATCTTTTGGAATGGTTCTAGCCCTTGCGCTGGGGATGATGTCGTGCGCGACGGAGTCGAAGGTGGATGCCGCTAGCGTCCGTCCGAGCAAGGACCGCAAGAAGGCACCTGAGTTTAAGCTCAAAGACGCCGATGGCAAAGTGGTGAGCCTTTCCGAATACAAGGGCAAAGCCGTGCTGCTGAATTTCTGGGCAACCTGGTGTGGGCCCTGCAAGGTGGAGATCCCTTGGTTTATCGAGTTTGAACAGAAATTTAAAGACAAGGGATTTGCCGTACTCGGCGTAGCTATGGATGAAGAGGGCTGGGAAGTGATCAAGCCCTACATCACCGAGAAGAAGGTGAACTACCGCATTCTTGCGGGTGACGATTCGACCGCGCAGCTTTATGGTGGCGTGGATTCTTTGCCGACGACTTTTCTGATCGACAGGAACGGAATGATCGCGGGTGTGCATGTGGGGCTGGTTTCGAAGAGTGAATATGAAAAAGACATTCTCGCTTTACTTAACGCTACTGCTGGTAAGTAGCGCGTGCGCGCAGCAGGTAAACCCGCTGAGCGTAGAGCCGCCGCAGAAAATCGTCGTGCAACGCGGCAGGAGCGTGAGCTTCAAATTGAACGCGAAGATCGAGCCGGGCTACCACGTCAATTCAAACAAGCCGAACGAGGATTACCTGATCCCGTTGCGTATGACTTGGCAGTCCGATCCGCTGATTGTGGAGAGCGTGAAGTATCCGGCCGGACATGATGAGAAGTACACTTTCTCGGAGAAGCCTTTGAGTGTGTTGACGGGGAATTTTGAAATCCTCGTGACAGTGAAGGCTCCCGAAAATATCGAGCCGCAGATGCATGTGATGCTCGGCAAGTTGCGCTATCAGGCCTGCAGCGACAAGGCGTGTCTGATTCCGAAAACGATTGAAGTCCGGGTTACCGCCGACATCCGTTGATGCGACGGTTGGCGATACGTCCGGGTGGGATTGGGGATTCCATACTTGGTTTTCCCGCGCTGGCGCACTTGGCTTTAGATGCCGGGTTGGAGGTGTGGGCGCGGCGTGAGGTGTTGCCGCTGATTGGCTTTGCGAGTGCCGTGGATTCGATTGAAGGCACAGGCCTGGGATTACTGGGGATTGGAACGCCGCCGGAGCGACTGGTGGAGCGGCTGCGGGGCTTTGATGAAATTGTGAGCTGGTATGGGGCGGGGCGGGAAGAGTTTCGCGAGGCGTTGGGAGCGTTGCATCCAAGGGTTATTTTTCATGCGGCATTGCCGCTGGATGAGGAGATGCATGCGGCCGATTTCTTTGCGCGGCAAGTTGGGGCTGCAGTGCCAGCCTTGCCTCGCATTGATGTCAAGGTGCAGCCGAGCCGGTTGATTGTCATGCATCCGTTTAGCGGGAGTGCGAAAAAGAACTGGCCCCTGGAGCGCTACCTGTCGCTGGGACGGTGGCTTGAGGCTTCGGGGAGGGCGGTGCAGTTTGTTGTTGCTCCGCGGCAAGTGCTGGCGGGGGCACGGGTGGTGGAGGATTTAGAGGAGCTTGGCGGATTGCTCGCCGGCGCTGCCCTCTACGTGGGCAACGATTCGGGGATTACCCATTTGGCTGCGGCGGCGGGAGCGAATGTGCTGGCGCTGTTTGGGGCTTCCTGTGCGGCGGTTTGGAGGCCGCGCGGTGAGCGGGTTAGCGTGTTGGATGTTGGGGATTTGGATCGGTTGAGCGTGGACCGGGTGCTGGACGCGGCATTAACGCAGACCGGCTTCGATCAACACTGAGGTACTAGGCCCCCAAAACAAGACGGATACGGTCACACACGATTCGTTCGGCCACCCCGACGGCGTTGGCGTGAGCCAATGCATCGTTGTCCGCAATCA
>JBKJSR010000194.1:0-3958 GCA_046594355.1 Bryobacter sp. | reverse complement strand
GCTAAAAGTGATAATCGTTTTCTTGTTCCAAGTGTCGGCATTGGCAGTAGGTGCGAGCACCATGCTGATCATTGCCATGCAACCCACTGTTGTCGCTGCTTTCAATACTTTTTTCATGTCATTCTTCCTTTTCTTCGGTTTTGAAGTCTGCTGTTCGCTTGGGAGTGTGGCAGATCTCCGCGGGCCTATCCCGCATTTTGGTTACTTGCATTTGAGTGGCCACATAGCCCAGGAGATCACCAGTTAGCGTGAACGAAAGATTTAGATACTATTAAGCGGATGCGCAGACGGGGTGTAAGTTGACCTTGCAGCGTCAATCGACTGAATACCGTCAAACCTACCGCTGCGTTTGGACCGGCAGGGTTTCGGGTCCAGACCCAAAAAAACCGGCGGAGCGCCCCTCCTCAGAGTTCGCTCTCACCGGTGCTCCACGGATTGCCCAACCGGGAGATAAGAAGAGGTTTTGCGGCTTGTAAGCCTGGGTGGCTATGTAATCCGGAAAGTCGGCATATTGGTCCACAAGCCGGCGATTCTCAATAGCCAAATACAGACCGCGACCACCACTACGACGTTAAGAATCGTCTTGATGCTGGCAGCCATCGGGATGTAATTGTTGATGAGGTAAAGGCCTACGCCAATAATGATCAGCATCACCACAATATTCAGCAAAGGCATTTGGTTGCTCCTTAGGCTATCTCACCTAGCAATTGATAGACCAAATCTGCAAGGGCTTGCTTTTCATGCATCAAAGACCCATTGCAGGTGCGCTGCAATGTGGTTTGCAGAAGCCTGGGACGCCGAAGGCGACTTGGTATCGTCAGTTGACCGCATGTGGTCAATGTTGATTGCTTTGAGATGCGGAGCGTTGGATTGTATTGCGCATGTGCAGTACACAGCAATCTTTAGAATATATAGCCGGAGTTTTGAATCGATTATTCATGCGATGCATTTCAGGGCCGAAAACCGCATTGGCCATTGAGATGCAGATGCAAGAGTACTCCTAATTACCGCAGGGTAAAGGAATTTCAACATGAGTCAAAAAAATGCAGCCACACAGTGCGATAGAACGCGATAAACAGGCTCGGCTAGTGCAACGCCTGAAGCTTCGAGAACCGCTCGCGCTGGAGGAGCTTTACGATATCTATGGTTCTTTGTGCTATGCCTTGATCCGGCGAGTTGTTCGGGATCAATGTGTAGCGGAAGATCTCGTGCAGGAAACATTTTTGCGGGTCTGGAAATATGCGGGCAGCTTTGATCCGCAAAGGGAAGTTGTCGGTCCCTGGCTGATGAAAGTGGCGAGAAATTGCGCACTGGACCATGTCCGTTGCAGCCGTGAGCGCGACAACCAAGGGGATGATGGGCTGGACCAGACTTCGCATCCGAACCCACTTGGCAGCATCGAAAAGTCTGTATCGAGGTCGCTTTGGCTTCAGGCGCTCGTTGATGCTTCGCGGACCTTAAGTATCCATCAGCGGGCTGTGATCGATCTGGCCTATTTTGGCGGATACTCTCAAACCGAGATCGCCGCCAGACTAGGCCGCCCTTTGGGAACGGTGAAATCCTGGTCTCGCAGTGCACTGCAAGCTATGCGCGTAAATCTTCAGAATAAATCTTCGTGGAGCATAGCACGCAAGCCTGCCCTTCTCCATGCGGAATAAAATTCGCGATGCGAAGTTTTTACTCGATTTAAAAACTTATGCGAGAACGCTGGAAGCAGATTATTAGCTGCCGTAGCCGTTTGGCAACAGGCGCAATGGTACGCTAACAGGGTTGAAAGTGCAGAGACACAAAAATGTTATGATGATAGGATTGGGCTTGGCTGGTCGTTTTAGGTTGCCAAAAAACTGTGGGATTTTACCGGTTCGGATCGGATCCATTTCTCAAGTAGTTTGTGCGTCCGAAACCATTAGCTGGGAGGTGTGAATTTGATTTTCGCTGCCGACTCTACAATTACATCCTCCAACTGGCTCAAAGAGAACGGCTCGAAAGCACTGGAACAGCTCTTTCGAGCTATTGTTTACTATCCGTCTTCTCCTATCTTAATCGCCGACAATGAAGGTAATTACCAGGATGCGAGCGTCGGTGCGGCCAAGCTTTTGGGGCTTTCACGCGAAAAAGTGATCGGGCTAAAACTGAACGAATTTACGGAAGCCAACTCAAAGTCACAGGTTTCAGAGCGGTGGCGGGAATTTCTGGAGCAGGGACAACAGCAGGGTACAATCCGGCTGATGAGTGCGGATGGAAGTGTCCGGGAAGTCGAATACACTGCAAAAGGGAATGTGTTGCCCGTACGCCATGTGCTGGCGCTGCGCGACAAATCCGCAGCAGCCGAAACAGGGCAAACCGCAATAGAGAGGATTCCAGCGTGGGTGCAAGACTACGCACTTTTTCTGTTGAATGCCGAGGGACTTATCGTTTCCTGGCATTCTGGTGCCGAGCGAATTTACGGCTTCAATTCGGATGATGTATTAGGTCGGCACATATCGACACTTTGTCCCGACGACAATCATTCAGCCCAGATCAAGCGCCGCGATGAGGTGCTCAGGGCGGCGGAGGATGGTCATGTTGGGACTGAAGGGTGGAGGGCCAGAAAAGACGGATCGCGATTCTGGGCGAATGTGATCATGATGGCGCTGAAAGACGAGCAGGGAATGTTGCAGGGATTTGCGGGAGTCACACGCGATTTTAGCGAGCGTCATGAAAAAGACGAAAAACTGCAGCGGAGCCGGGCGCGCGTGCGATCGATGCCGGTGGAATCGACGGTGGCTGGTATCGTTTCCGGGGAGTACGACGGGATTCCCGAGTTGAATGATGCGATTCTGGCAATGGTTGGATATACCCGCGAAGATTTAAAAACTGGATTGCTGCATTGGCCCGATCTTACGCCCGCGAAATACGCAGCGCTGGATGAATTGGCCCATGAAGAAGGCTTGCGCTTTGGGGCGTGTACGCCCTATGAGAAGGAGCTGATCCGGAAGGACGGCACCAGGATTTGCGTACTGGTAGCCACAGCGGTGTTAAAAATCTCTCCTTTCCGCTGGATCAGTTTTATTCAAGATCTGCGGGACCGGGATCATCTGGAGCATATAGCGGATGAAAGCGTTGGACTGAAACAAAACTTCGAGGAGATAGTTGGGAGCAGCGTGGCCCTGCGGCGTGTGGAACAGCAGATTGAATTGGTTGCTCCGACCGATGCCACTGTATTGATTCTGGGTGAAACAGGGACGGGCAAAGAGTTGGTTGCTCGGGCGATCCACCGGATGAGTCCGCGCAACAAGCAGCCATTTATCACATTGAATTGCGCAGCCATTCCGACTGGGTTGCTGGAGAGCGAATTGTTTGGCTACGAGCGCGGGGCTTTTACGGGCGCGTTGAGCCAGAAGATCGGCCGCTTTGAGATGGCTCACAAGGGCACGCTGTTCTTGGACGAGGTCGGCGATATTCCGATTGATCTGCAGCCAAAACTTTTGCGTGCATTGCAGGAGAAGTCGTTTGAGCGATTGGGCGGGACGAAAACGATACCGATTGACGTGCGGCTGGTTGCGGCAACAAACCGCAATCTGACGCAGATGATGGGCGATAAATTATTTCGTAGCGACCTTTATTACCGGCTGAAAGTGTTTCCGATCACGACGCCGCCGCTGCGTGATCGGCCGGAAGACATACCGATACTAACTCGCCATTTCATCCAAAAGTATTCTGAAAAAATGGGACGCCAGGTTGAAAAGATACCGGCGGATACGATGAAGGCGTTGGTGGCCTGGCGTTGGCCGGGCAACATACGCGAGCTTGAGAATTTTATCGAACGGTCGTTGATTCTCACGACCGGCATCAGCCTGCGCGCTCCACCTGCTCTAGCGTGAGGCTGTCGGCCATCGGTACCGCACCCTCCCTGATTTCTTCCAGCGGAGCGCGCAGGCTGTTGCCGGTCGTCAGAATCACCGACCGTTCGATAAAG
>JBKJSR010000035.1:0-16314 GCA_046594355.1 Bryobacter sp. | reverse complement strand
TCGCTCCCACGGTCACAAAAAGCGATCTCGACGCCGATTCCATCATGCGCGTCGCCCTCTCCGGTACCCGTCCGGTCCGCGACCTTACCGAAATCGCTGACAAAACCATCCGCCGTGGTCTCGAAACAGTCGATGGCGTCGGCATCGTAGACGTCCAGGGAGGCCGCAACCGTCAGATCAATGTGTATCTCGACATCGACAAGATGAACGCATACAGCCTCAGTGCCCAGCAGATCCAGGGCGCTGTCATGAGCGAAAACGTCGAAGCTCCCGGCGGCCGCATCGTCACCGGTCAATCCGAGCTCGGTGTCCGCACCCTCGGCCGCGTCGAATCCATTAAAGATTTCGACAACATCATCATCAAAAATGTGAGCGGCGCTCCTGTTCGCATCAAGGACATCGGCAAGGTCGAAGACGGCATGAGCGAGCGCCGCAGCTTCGCCTACTACAAGGGCACCCCAGCCGTCATCATCGAGATCCGCCGCCAGACCGGTGTCAATACCGTCAAGGTCGTCGATGCTCTCAACCTCAAGCTCAAAGACATGCAGCGCCAGCTCCCCCCTGGCGTACAGCTCGATATCATCTCCGAGCAGGCCACTTACATCCGCGCCTCGGTTGCCGCCCTCGAAGAACACCTCGTCCTCGGCAGCCTCCTCGCTTCCCTCATCATCTGGTTCTTTATCCGCGATTGGCGCACCGTCTTCATCAGCTCCATCGCCATTCCCACCTCTATCATCACCACTTTCACGGTCCTCAAGGTTCTCGACTTCACCCTCAATTCCATGACCCTGCTCGGGCTCACTCTAGCCGTAGGTATAGTCATCGATGACGCCATCATCGTCATCGAGAACATCTACCGTGTGCTCAACGAGACAGACATGGAGCCGCAGGAAGCAACCCTCTACGCAACCAAAGAGATTGCCCTCGCCGTTATCGCCACCACCCTTTCGCTCGTCATCATCTTCATCCCCATCGCCTTCATCAACGGTTACGCCAAGCGCTTCCTGAATCAGTTTGGCTGGACCATGGCCGTCTCGATTCTCGTCTCGATGCTGGTTGCTTTCACGCTTACTCCTGCTCTCGCCGCCCGCATGCTCAAAAAGCAGAAGAAGACTGGCAAGCCCTCCCACGGCCACCACCGCGGCTGGATGGAAAATTTCTACGAAAAGACTCTCGTCTGGTCTCTCAACCACCGCACTGTCATCCTTGCGATCTCGCTCGCTACCCTCGGCTCCACTTACTTCCTCTACGACCGCATCGGCAAAGACTGGATGCCTCAGGAAGATCAGAACGAACTCGGCGTCTTCATCGAAACCTCCGAGGGTACTTCACTCGAAGGCACTGAGAAAATTGCCCTCGCTATCTCTAAGAAGCTCGAGAAAATCGATGGTGTTACAGCCGTCGTCCCCTCCACCGCCGGCTTTCTTCAACGCGTCACCATGGCCTACATCAACGTCTACCTCAAGCCGCAAGACCAGCGCGCCCCCATCACCGAGATGGGCCAAAAGGTCCGTGACGTTTCCAAAGAATTCGCTTACGCCCGTCCTCGAGTTACTTTCCCGAATATTCTCGGTGGCCGCGACACCTTTGCTCCGATCCGCCTGCAACTGCTTGGTCCCGACATCAATAAACTGGTCGGCTTCGCCAAAAGCATCAATGCGGAACTGGCCAAAGAAGCCTCCATTGTTGACATCAAGGTCAACCTCAACCTCAACAACCCCGAGCTCCAGGTCAAAATCGACCGCGGCCTCGCCTCAGACCTCGGGGTTCGCGTTAGCGACGTTGCCAACTCGGTCCGCTTGCTCATGTCCGGCGAAGATCAGATCTCCACCTTCAAAGAAGATTCCGAACAGTATCCAGTCATGATGCGTTTGCTACCCGGCCAGCGCGATGATCGCCAGGTCCTCACGCGCCTCCTCGTTCCCAGTGCCAAAGGCTTGATCCGTCTCGACTCGATCGCGCGCCTCGACCAGGGCGTTGGCCCCAGCCGTATTGATCGCTTCAACCGGCAGTTCAGCGTTGGCATTTATGGCAACGTCGCTCTCGGTTCTTCTCTCGGCGTTGCCGCTCAGGCAGCCAACGACGCCATTGATCGCGTCAGCCTTCCCCCCGGTTATCGCGTTGTCTTCGCCGGTCAGGTCAAGGTGCTCGAAGAGACCACCCACAACATGTTACTTGCCATCGGTCTCGCCTCGATCTTTATGTATATGGTGCTCGCCGCCCAGTTTGAAAGCCTGATCCATCCGCTGATCATCCTCTCTACACTGCCACTCTCCATCCCCTTTGCGCTCATCTCGCTGATGGCCACCGGCCGCACGATGAACCTCTTTAGCGCTCTAGGCATCCTGCTCCTGCTCGGCATCGTCAAGAAGAACGGGATTCTGCAAATCGATTATATGAATCGATTGCGTGAACTCGGCCAGCCCCTCCGGCCCGCGATCCTCGAGGCCAACCTCGTACGTCTCAGGCCGATCCTCATGACCACTCTTTCGATCGTCGCCGGGCTCATCCCCACGGCAATCGGTGTGGGTGCGGGTGCGGGTCAGCGGTCCGCCATCGCCATCACGATCATCGGCGGCCAGATGCTCTGCCTGCTTCTCTCGCTATTAGTTGTCCCGGTCGGCTACGCCGCTGTCGAAGACATGAAAGCCTGGTTCGCCCGCCGCAGTGGCGCTGCCCTCCCCACCCCTGCCAGCGCGACCGGAGATTAGGGGTAAACTAGATACTTGCCCGAGAAAATAAAAAAGACGGAAGCCGAAGCCAAAGAGCCAAACCTCGAAATGGAGGCCCCTATCGCCAAATGCGTAATTTGCTCCGGTGATGTCGCCCCCAATTCGACCGAAGGGCTATGCTGGGTCTGCCGCCGCTTGAAAATTTCGGCTTGGGCCGACTCCGACAATCAGGCCCCCGTCCAGGAGTAGTGAGCCTCTATCCAATCCTGGACACAGCTCTCCTCGTCGGCTACGGCCATTCCCTGGTTGACGCGCTAGAAGCCACCATCGACGCAGGTGCAGACTGGATTCAGGTCCGCCACAAAGCTGATTTCGACCGCGACTTCCTGTGTACCCTCGAAGCCTGCGCCCATCGCAAGCCGGACCTCATCCTCAATGACCGCGCCGATTACGCCGCCCTCTTCGGCCTCGGCCTGCACGTCGGCCAGGATGATCTCCCACCCATAGAAGCCCGCCGTATCATCGGCCCCAATGCCCGTCTCGGCATCTCTACCCACAACGCTCTCCAGCTCGAAGCCGCCTCATCTGAACCTGTCGATTACATCGCCATCGGCCCCATCTTTGCCACTCAATCGAAGGCCAACCCCGACCCTGTCCTGGGTCTCCAGACATTCCAATCTCCCCTGCCGCTCGTCGCCATCGGTGGCATCACCCTCGACAACGCCACTCAAGTCCTCTCGATGGGCATAGAAAAAATTGCCGTAATTAGCGCACTATGGCAGCCGCCATATACACTAAAGTCTTTCCGGAAAAACATCGAACGATGGCAACACCTCCTAAACTCATTCAAAGCCTCGGCCTCCTCGACGCCACCATGATCGTCGCCGGCGGCATGATCGGCTCTGGCATCTTCATTGTCTCGGCCGACATCGCCCGCCAAGTCAACTCCCCCGGTCTCTTGATGGTCACCTGGATCGTAACCGCCATCCTCACCCTGTTTGCCGCGCTCAGCTATGGCGAACTCGCCGCAGCCATGCCTCAGGCTGGAGGCCAATACGTTTACCTTCGAGAAGCCTTCGGCCGCATGCCTGCCTTTCTGTTCGGCTGGACTTTCTTTGTCGTCATCCAGACCGGCACCATTGCCGCCGTTGCCGTTGCCTTCGCCAAGTTCGCCGCCGTCTTCTTCCCCGTCGTCACCGGTCGCACGCAGCAGTTGGTCGGCATCGCCGTCATCCTGCTCCTCAGTTGGGTCAACACCCGCGGTGTTCGCACCGGGGCCATCGTCCAAAACATCTTCACCCTCGCCAAGGTCGCCGCGCTGGTTGCGCTGGTCGTCCTCGGTCTTGCCCTCGGTCGCAATGAGACCGCGGTGCAGGCGAACTTCGGGAACTTCTGGGCCAACGCCGATTGGACCTGGGCCGTCGTCTCCATCACGGGCGTCGCCATGGTTGGCAGCCTCTTCAGTTCTGACTCCTGGAACAACATCACCTTCCTCGCTGGTGAAATGAAGAACGCCCGCCGCGACCTGCCGCTCTCGCTCATCCTCGGAGTCGGTGCCGTCAGCATCCTCTACCTGCTCGCCAATTTTGTCTACCTCAGCGTCCTGCCTCTCGCCGCCATTCAGGCTGCCGCGCAAGATCGCGTCGGCACCGCCGTCGTCCAGAGCTTCCTCGGTGTGAATGCCGAAAAATGGATGGCCGCCGCCATCATGATTTCCACCTTCGGCTGCGTCAACGGCCTCATCCTCGCCGGCTCTCGCGTCTACTACGCGATGGCCAACGATGGACTATTTTTTAAGGCCTGCGGCAAACTCGATCCCAAGAGCCAAACCCCCGTATTCAGCATCGCCGTGCAGGCGCTTTGGGCCTGCGGCCTCACCCTGACCGGGCGTTATGGCGACTTGCTCGACTATGTTGTATTTGCGGTTCTGCTTTTTTATATCCTGACCATCTGGGGCATATTCGTGCTGCGCCGCACGCGGCCAGATATGGAACGTCCCTACAAAGCTTTCGGTTATCCGGTATTGCCTTTCCTGTATATTGTCTTTGCCGGATTGATTGAGATACTGCTTCTCCTATACAAACCAAACTACACGTGGCCGGGGCTGATCATCGTGCTGCTAGGCATCCCGGTCTACTTCGTCTGGAAAAAGAACGAGGTTACTGCATGAGTCTGACTCGCAAGAAGTCGATTACGACATTACTGGCCCAAGCCGCAGGCGGCGAGAAAGGCCTGAAACGAACCCTCGACGCCAAAGCCCTTGTGGCGCTCGGCATCGGTGCCATCATCGGGGCGGGCTTATTTGTCCGCACTGCTGCCGCTTCCGCGGAAGCCGCCGGGGCCGCAGTTACAATGTCCTTCATCGTCGCCGCCATTGGCTGCTGCTTCGCCGGGCTTTGTTACGCCGAGTTCGCCGCGATGATCCCGATCGCCGGTAGTGCCTACACTTACGCTTACGCGACCATGGGCGAGATGACTGCCTGGACTATAGGCTGGGCTCTGATCCTCGAATACGCGCTAGGCGCGGCTACGGTCTCGATTGCCTGAGCGAGTATCTCAACAATCTTCTGGGCGGTGCAATCCCGTATGAGTGGTGTCACTCCCCGATGGAGGTTTCCGCAACCGGCGTCCACGGCATTTTCAATGGCCCCGCCCTCGTCATCCTGCTGCTGCTCACGCTACTCCTCATCAAAGGAACCCAGGAATCGGCTACCGTCAACTCCATCATCGTTTTCATCAAGCTGGCGATCGTGCTGCTCTTTATCGGCATCGGCTGGCAGTTCATCAACCCAGCCAACCACGTTCCCTACATGATTCCCGAAGGCACCCCCGGCCACGAAGGCTTCTTTCTGCACGGCTTTGGCGGTGTCGTAAAAGGTGCCGGAATCGTCTTCTTCGCCTTCATCGGTTTCGATGCGGTCTCGACCGCCGCGCAAGAAGCGAAGAACCCCGAACGCGACATGCCTATCGGTATTCTCGGGTCGCTTGCCGTTTGCACGGTGCTTTACATCCTCTTCGGCCACGTGTTGACCGGGGTCGCCAACTACACCGAATTCAAGATTGCCGGCAAAGAAGCCAGTGTCGCCTACGCGATCCAGAAGTACATGCCCGGTTACGAATGGCTTGGAACATTGGTGACGGTCGCGATTCTCGCCGGTTTCTCCAGCGTCATTCTCGTCATGTTGATGGGTCAGAGCCGCGTCTTCTTTTCGATGGCGAACGACGGCCTTCTGCCGAAATTGTTCTGCGACCTGCACCCCAAATTCCGCACTCCTTATAAGTCCAATTGGATCCTCTTCCTCTTCGTCGGACTTTTCGCCGCCTTCATTCCCGGCAGCATGGCGGGCGACCTCACGTCGATCGGAACACTTTTCGCCTTTGTGCTCGTCTGCATCGCGGTCTGGATCATGCGCAAGAGCGACCCCAATGTGCCCAGGCCCTTCCGCACGCCATTCGTGCCGCTGGTACCCATCCTCGGTATCGTCGTTTGTAGCGGCATGATTGTCGCGCTCGATTTGGTTACGCAGCTAACGGCCGTGGCCTGGATGCTGATCGGCTTTGGAGTCTACTTCCTCTACAGCCGGTCGCATTCTAAGCTGAACACCTAGCCAAGCTGGGTCAGAAGGGATTCGAGCGCAATCCAGCCAGCGGCATGATTACCTCCGACATACCGAGGCGCGACCCTTAGGGAGCCGGTCTTAGCGGTTCGAAGCGCTAGCCAAGCTGGGTCAGAAGTTGAACCCAGTGCGGGGCCTTCTTGCCTTCGAGCGCAATCCGGCCCGCGGCGAGGTGCGCACTCTGGCCGTGCGCTTCGAGATCGGCCTTCGATTCCCACTCTTCGATGAAGGTGAACTTCTTCGGGTCCGCATCGTCGAGGAATAGATCGTAGCGGAGACAACCCTTCTCAAGGCGCGTGGGCGCGAGGTAGCTTTCGAGCACCTCGCGGACCTTGTCTTCGTGCCCTGCGAGGGCTTCAATGTGGGCGACTACATGAACGATAGATTTCATTGCTGTATCCTGATAGCTTCGCATGGACCCTCTCGTTGGGCGTACTCTCGATAACAAGTATCTGATTGAAAAACTACTCGGCAAGGGTGGCATGGGCAGCGTGTATCAATCCATACACACTGGCACCAAGCGCACCGTTGCCGTGAAAGTGATTGCGCCGCAATACATGCGCAACCGTGAATTGCTCATCCGCTTCCAGCGTGAAGCCGAGGCGAGCGGGCGATTGCGGCATCCCAACGTCGTCAACGTAACCGACTTCGGCGTAACTGTAATCGAAGGCACCTCCCTCGCCTATCTCGTCATGGAATACCTCGATGGCGAGACGCTGTTCGAGTATTTGCAAAGGCAGCCGCTCATGCCTCCCACCATGGCGGTGGACATCCTGGAGCAGATTTCGCTCGGCGTCACCGAAGCGCACAGCCATGGCATTCTTCACCGGGACCTCAAGCCGCAGAACATCTGGCTCCAGCCCGACGGTCGCGGCGGTTACATCGTCAAGGTGCTTGATTTCGGCATCGCCAAGCTGGCCGACCCATCGGCGCTGTCCATGGAATTGCCCGAACTCGAAGCCGCGCCCAATGTCGAAGAGCCCACTCAAGATGAGAATGCAACGCAACTCATCGCGCCCACTGAAATGGGGATGACTAGCGCTTTTGCCGGGGCATCCGGATTCACGACAACAGTTGGATCCACACTCGGCACGCCGGCCTTTATGTCTCCCGAACAATGTGGTGGCAAGGCTGTCAGCGAAAAGTCCGATCTCTATTCGCTCGCCATGATGGCCTATATGCTGCTGGCTGGGGAGTTACCGTATAAAGGCAACGCCCGGGAATTGATCGAACAGCAGATCACGCTCACCCCCGACTCTCCACATAGCCGGAATCCGAAACTGAGCGAAATCGTCTCTCGCGTCATCCTGGAGAGTCTGGCCAAAGATCCGGATTACCGCGCACCGAACTGCCAGAGTTTCATTGCAAAGCTGCGCGCCGCCGTGGAAGGCGAAGTCAATCTGTTGAAGGAAAGCCGGGCAGGCAGCAGCGGAAACACGGGCGTGTGGTTCGCAATCCTGTTCATGGCGATGCTGCCTGCCGCCGCTTTGCTGACTGGCTTCCGCCATCTGATCCGCTTCATTCAAGAGCAGGGTCTGCTACAGGATTGGCAGGCATTCGCATTGGTAATTGTTTTCCACATCGCCTCCGGCTATATGGCGATGGTATGGGCGGATATGGCAATGACTGCCTGGCTGATTCATGTCCGGGAACACGAAGTTACGATTGGTGTCTGGTTTGAGCGAATGTGGCACAGTTGGAAGCGCTTTCCGGTGGCACTTGCAGCCGGCACTTTTACTTTTCATCCCTTGAAGTATGGGTTAGCGCATATCGTTGTGTTGCGCGAAGATTTACCCCGAGCGGCGGCGCAGCTACGCAGCGGGAAATTGGTTGCCGGTAACCAGCACCTGGTGATGGCGTTGCTGGTGCGAAGAGTCGCCGTCGCCTTTCTGGTCGCGCTCTACCTTCCGCTCGTTTTCATCATTTCCTCCGCTCCGTTGCGCATCGTCTTTCGCGAATCAATCGGCGATGGATTGGGCAACGCACTTAGCCTTGCTTCGTTCAGCTTCATGCCAATCTATGGATCCTTTCTGCTTGCCTGGAACCTGCTTTATGAGAGGAGCCGGAGAAGTTTGGGAGAGAATTTCGCCTCTGCCGAAAGGCGCTACGCGACGGATGGCGGGAAAGTTGGAGAGCGCGTTCGACTCGGCACCAAGCTTTGGGCAACCCTTCCATTGCTCTTAACGGTGGGCCTGATTGTGCCACCCTTTCTTGGCTGGAACGAACGCTTTGGCGACTCTCTCTCGACCGCCGCCCGCGAGGGCCGCCTGAAAGATGTTGAAGCGCAACTAGAGCGGGGAGACGATCCCAATGCGGGGCGCGGCCCCTACTCCGACCCACTGATTTTGGCGATTCAGAACGGCGATGAACCGATGGCGAAACTGCTCATCCAAAAAGGAGCGAGTATCGATTCGGCGGCCAAATCGTGGGGGCCGCTACACTTTTCAGTCCTGCGCAGGAGGCCGGAGCTGGCAAGGTTGCTGCTTGATCGCGGGGCAAAAGTGGATCCGATCGACGACAAGGAAAATACGCCGCTCTCGCTCGCGGCCAGGAACGGGCAAATCGAGACGGCCCGGCTCTTGCTGGCACGAGGCGCCGATCGAAACAAGAAGGATATCATCGGTAAGACGCCTCTCGATCACGCCCGTGAACAAGGCCATGCCGATATCGTGACACTGCTGGAGGGGAAATGAAATTGATTGAATATGCCGAGGCCAGCCCCGAGGTGCGTGCCGTTTATGACGACATCATGGCCAAGCGCAAAACCGACTACATTAACAATTTCTGGAAGTCGCTGGCGCACGACCCAGCGACTCTAAAACGCACTTGGGAGAGTATCCAGCAGGTCATGGGCACAGGCGAGCTGGATCCCCTGGTGAAGGAGCTCATCCACATTGCGGTGAGTGTCACTAATGGCTGCGAGTATTGCATCGCATCGCACTCGGCCGCTGCGCGCATCAAGGGGATGAGCGAGGGGATGTTCGGCGAATTGATGGCCGTTGTAGGGATGGCGAACGAGACGAATCGGCTCGTTGCCGGTTACCGTGTCCCTGTCGATGAACGCTTCAAGGACTAAAAACTAGTCGTCGCTGAAGATGCGGCCGATGGAACCGAGCGGGCTGCCTTGGTCGCCACTGGAGGCGGGGCTTCCCGCGCTCAACTCGCGGCGCATCTTCTCCAGGGTCATCGACTGGATGATGGCTCGGCCGGGGCCGGTCAGCGTCGCGAGAAAGAGCCCTTCCCCACCGAAGATGGCGGTCTTGATGCCGCCGGCCATCTGGATGTCGTAATTGACCGATTCGTCGAAGGCGACGATGCAGCCCGTGTCGACCTGCAGTTGTTCACCGGGACCAAGCTGGAATTCAACAAAATCGCCGCCGCCATGAATGAAGGCGAGGCCGGGGCCAGTGAGTTTTTCAAGAATAAAACCTTCACCGCCAAAAAAGCCGGAACCAAGTTTCTTGACCAGCGCAATGTTGAGCTGGACCGAGGTCTGGGCGCAGACGAAACTGTCGCGTTGGACAATGATCGACTGGCCCGGCTTGAGATCAAAGGCCTGGACATGACCGGGGTAGCTGCCGGCAAAGC
Organism: Bryobacter sp.; assembly: GCA_046594355.1. Taxonomy (GTDB): domain Bacteria; phylum Acidobacteriota; class Terriglobia; order Bryobacterales; family Bryobacteraceae; genus Bryobacter. Next base: position 6,437 of record JBKJSR010000035.1, on the reverse strand, counting down.
CTACTTCGCCATTCCCGTTCGAGCGGAAATAGGTCATGAACAAGCTCTCGCCCATCAGCTTGCGCTTGACCGCCCCCCAGATTTTCTGGCCAATGCTATCGCCTTGCATTTTGGTTTCCCAATTGACGTTGGCGGTTTTGTAAACCATCTTGCCGGCTTCGGCGTAGAGTTCCTGGCCGGGCTTCAATTTGCAGCGGATAATCTGCAAATTCTCGCCCTGAATCGTGTAGTCGAGCGGCTCGTGAGCCATCAGGCCGGGTGTGCTAAAACTTGTACTAGCAATTCCCTCCATCGCCGTCCCACATTTAGGGCAGAATCGCCCCCCGTCATCGATTCGTGCTCCGCAGTTTGTACAAAAGGCCATAAAAATGAATGTTACTAGAATTACGTCTACTCACGCACTAAAAGTTCCCTTATTGTTTTTCCTGCTGTGCCTGGCAATGTTTGGAAAGGGGGCCAAAGAGAGTTGCGGCACCTATCCGGAGAGGGTGAAAGAAGAGTTGCTGCGCTCGAAACTGAACGTGGAGCGGCGGGAGTTGGAGCGGGTATTCCGCAAGCTCGGAGGGCTGGCGGCGAGCGAAGACGTGAAGGGCGCGGCGCGGGATATTGGTAACATCGCCGTGATCGAAGAAGACGCTGGGATCATCAGCAGACGGAATCTTTTCAACCTGAATCAGAAGACGCTGCGCTTTCTGCCCGTGGCCACCGGCTATCGCGTGGAGCTTGCGGCGCTCGAAGAGGGCGGGGTGGCGCAGCGGCAGACACTCCAGGCGCTCGACCTTGGCGATGATGATGCGCGCCGCGTTGAACTGCCGTTTTCTTTCCCCTTTTATGGGAAGAGTTACCGTTCGGTCTTTGTGAATAGCGATGGAAATGTGAGCTTTGAAGAAGCAGATTCATCGACGCGGGAGCGGAGCCTGGGAAGGCTGTTAAGTGGTTTGCCACGAGTAGCGGCGTTGTTTAACGATCTCGATCCTTCACGCTCCGGTATGGTGGGTGTGCGTTCGAGTGCGGATCGGCTGGTTGTGGCCTGGCTAGCGGTACCCGAGTACTCGGACTCTTTTTTGGGGGCCGTGAATACATTTCAGATCACACTGCTCGCAACGGGGACGATCGAAATTGTGTATCAGGAGATTAATTCGCAGCAGGGCGTGGTGGGGATCTCGCCGGGCCAATTGACGGGGGCTTCGAGCGTTGTGAGCTTTATAGCTTCGAATGGACAGATCTATCCGGCCGCGATAGCGGAGCGATTTACGAATCGTGAGGAGCTGGATACGGTGACGGCGTCGCAGCGATTTTACGAGACGCACGACGATGCTTACGACTACCTCGTTTTTTACAATGCGATTGGCGTTACGGCCGGGACGGGAGTGGTGGCTTTTGAGGTGACAGTTCGGAATCAACGCACTGGATTTGGCGACACGATCGTCGAAGCGGGGCGCGAGTATGGAAGCGCGCGCCGCTTGCAGGCCGTGTTAAACCTGGGGCCAATCACGCAGAACCCGCTCGATCCAAATGCAATTCTGCCGGTGCGCTTCTCCTCGCGCGATACCCCGGTGACGGTTTTGGCGCATGAAGCGGGACACTTGTTCCTCGCCTTTGCGAGCGTGCGCGATCCGGGCAATCCCACGAACCGGCCGATGCTGGGGCGGCAGACGGCGCACTGGAATTTCAGCTTCAACAGTGAGGCGAGTCTGCTTGAGGGCAACCGCATTGAGGACAAGGGAGCAGGTGCTTCGCCGCGCTTTGAGACGGTGGGGGTGACAGAAGGCTTTTCGCCTTTCGATCAATATCTGATGGGGTTGCGGCCAAAGGAAGAAGTGCCGCCGCTGTTCTATGTGAGCGGGGCTGGGATCAACAGTTTTTTTCCGCCACCACCGCAAGTGGGCGTGCGCTTCGACGGGCAGCGCCGCGACGTGAGTGTAGACGATGTGATTGCCGAGATGGGCAGACGAACGCCGGATCACACTGTGAGCCAGAAGAAGTTCCGCTTTGGATTTGTGTTGATTGCCCCAAAGGGTGCCGATGTAGATCCGGCTTGGGTGAGTCAGGTGGAGGCTTATCGCACCCGCTTTGAGGAATTCTACTTTCAGTCCGCCGGGCAGCGGGCGACGGCGGACGCAACGCTCAAGAAAAGCGTGGCCTTAAGCTTGTGGCCCGCAAGTGGCCTGGTTGCGGGGCAGAGCGCAACGGCGAGTTTGCGCGTGAGCGCGGCGGCGAGCGTGGCGCGAAGCTTTGCGTTGCGGGCGCGGAATGCGCTCGTGGAAGTGCCGGCGACCGTGACAATCGCAGCAGGGCAGAGCGTTGCAAATTTCACCGTACGCGGTGCGCAGCCCGGAGTGGATCTGATTGAGGTGACGCCAGCCGATAGCGCGTTTGAGAGCATGGAGGCGCGGATTCAGGTACAGGCGAGCGTGAAGAATTTGGCGCTTGAGGTGGTCAGTGGAGATGCGCAGGTGGCGGGGAGTGATTTTCTCTTGAAGCCAATCGTTGTGAAGGTGACGGATGCCAACCGGCTCGCTTATCCGGGCGTGCGTGTGTCGGCAATGGCTGGAGGCAGTGGCGTTGTGGAGCCGTCGAGTGCAGTGACGGACGAGAATGGCCTTGTAAGCTTTCGCTGGCGGCCGGCTGGAGCACCTTTCAACCGGATTGTATTCAGTATTGATCCGGCAGTGACGGCGGCAGCCACAGCATTGGGCAAGCCCTTTCTGCTGTCGACGACGGTGGTGAATGCCGCCTCGTTTGTTGCGGGCTTGACTCCGCTCGGCTTGCACACGATTTTTGGAGCGAACCTGGCTGGCGGTGTGACTGTAATTGCGAGCGCACCGTGGCCGGGGAGAATCAATGATGTGGAGGTGTTAGTGGACGGGCGTCCGCAGCCGCTGGTGTATGTGAGCGACAGTCAGATTAATTTCTATCTGGCCGATGTGTCCAGTAGCCCGGATGTCCTATTAGAAGTAAATACTCCGCTCGGAACAAGCGGACCGGTGAGTGTTCCGATCAGGCAAGTGCAGCCGGGAATCTTCTTCAATGCGATCTTGAGGCGTGGTGAGTATCTTGAAGTTTATGCGACGGGGTTGGGCACTGTTGAGCCGCGAGACGGCTTGCAATATGTAACCCGGACGACTGAGGCCTTTGTAAATGGCAACCCGGCGGAGGTGCAATTTGCAGGGCTCGCGCCCGGGTTTGTGGGCTTGTATCAAGTGAATGTCCGGGTGGCTGGGGGCGTGACGGGAGCGTTGCGGGTGAGGCTTCGGGTGGGGGGCGTGGCAAGTAATGAGATGCAGGTGCCGTAGAAGCCGTTACTCCGTTGCGATATATACAGGGAATGCGCTGCCTCAGCTTCATTCTCACTGCACTGACACTCGCCGCCTGGTCCAACCCCAACCGGCTCACCCTGGATTGGCTCGTTCGCGAGGATATTTTCGCGGGCCTGCCGGACAACGATCACGCCCGTTTCGCCAAGGGCATGGAAACTCTGAACGCAGTTGGGCGGCATTACCCGGAGACAAGTGTTTTTGCCTGGCGCTACACGGCGGAAGTTACCCATGCTGTGTGGGCGCATGAGGACAAAGACCTGGTCGCTTTCAACCGCCATTATGGCCTCGCCCCGACCTATCTCGACCAGTCCCGCAAGGCGTCAAACGGAGCTACTGCCGTACTTCCGGGAATTTGTGAGGGGGCTACGCTTGTCGTGCTGGCGGACCGCTTGCAAGAGAGCCTTCGCAAGGGGGCATGGGAGCGGACCTATCGAGCTTATGCGAAGCTTGACGAGCTTCAGGTCGCAACGCTGGACAAATTTCCTATGCAGATGAAAGGGGGAAACTTTGTCGGGACTGGCGGCGACGGCTTATCGTACGGGACGGGAGGTGGAGATGATGAAGACGCTGGAGCGGATTCAAGCGGCTATGCCGAAGACGCCTTTTGCAGTGATTGCCAAGAAGTGGGCAGGGGAGCCGGATTGAGCGCAGCCATCTTGTGAAATCAAAAAAGGGCACCGCCACGCGAGGCAGTGCCCTTTTTTGCGGTGATGCGGTTAGAAGTAGAACTTCGCGCCGAGGACGATGCGGCGGGCGTCGAGCGACGAGGTGTATTGCCCGAAGGTGCCGGAGACCTGTCGATTGAGTGCGTCGAAGCGGCCAGTGGTGTCCACGACCAGGAAGTTGGTGTGGTTGAAGAGATTGTAGAACTCGAAGCGCAACTGCAAGCGCTTCTGATCGCTCTTTCCAACCGGAATGTTCTTGATCACCGTGAGATCCCAGACCTGAAGGCCAGGGCCGCGGATCAGGTCTTTGGGTGCGTTGCCAATGCCGAATTCCGCGCGCGTGGGAGGAGCGATAGCGGAAGTGTCGAAGTGGCGAAGCTCAGTGCGTTCGCTCTTGGGGAGGATAGGATTCTTGAGGACGTTGACGCGGCTGTCGAGGCCGGCACCGGAAGCGCCAACAAGATCGACGGCGTTGACGAGTGAGTAGCCGATACCAAGTGGGGCACCGCTGGTCAACGAAGTCAGACCGGAGAGCTGCCAGTTATCGAAGATGCTCCTGACGACAACATTGTTCACCAGCTTCGACATCTTGGGGACGTCGTAGAGGTAGTTGACGATGAGGTTGTGGGTACGGTCGAAGCCGGCCTTGCCGTAGTTGCGCATGCGGTAATCGAGATAAGGATTCACCGAATCGCCGTTGCCGTTGACAATGGTCATCGCCTTCGACCAGGTATGAGCGAGACCGAACTGAAGACCTTTGCTGAAGCGCTTGGTGATCTGGGTCTGCAGCGAATGATAGTTGGAGGTGCCGGCCAGCTCGATGTACTGGATATCGGCGTAGCCGGGGTTGGGGCGGAGGAAGTTGTCGGGGAGTGGGTTGCCGGTGGTCGGATCAATGCTGGAGGGCCTGAAGCGGGTGCCGTAGGGCAGAGCATTCAAGCTGCGGCGCTGCATGAGGTGACGGCCAACGTTGCCGACATAAGCGACATCAAGTACCGCACCGTAGCCGACATTTTGCTGGATGCCGAAGCTCCAGTTGTAGACCGTTGGCGGCTGGAAGTCGCGCTGGATGGAGGTGACTGCGGGAGGGCTGATGCGGAAGGGACTGCCGAGCAGGTCGGCAATCGTCGTGTTGACGGCAGTGCGGGTGATCGTGTTGGGAGGAAGCTCGCGATGGATCAGCACCTGGTCGTCGTTGAAGCGGTCGTAGAAGACGCCGACGCCACCACGGACGGCGGTTTTTGAATTGCCGAAGACATCCCAGGCGAAGCCGATGCGCGGTGCAACCTGGATGGGCGGGCGATTCTGAATGTGCTCGTTATAGACTTTCATGCCCTGGAAGGGCGCGACGCCGGAAGCGAACTGGCCGATGGAGGCGGGCGAGAGCTCGGCACCGGTGACAGGATCGCGACCGACGCGAGCACCGGCCGCGTTGCGGAAGGGCTGGATCAAAGCGGGCTGCTTGGTGCGATCATAGCCCGCGAGATCAAAGGCGGCGAGCTGGTCGCCGGCGCTCGATGTGGGCTGAATGATATAGAAGCGGACACCGGCATCGACAGTGAAGCGGCGGGTGACTTTCCAGGTGTCCTGCGCGAACCATTCAATGTTGAAATAGCGTGCGTGACCGTCGGGCTTGTTGTTCGCCTCGGTATAGCTCTGGACGCTGCCGAGCAGTGCGTTGGAGTATGCGAAGTTCGTGTCGAAGGGATTGTTCACGTCGCGGTTGAAGTTGAAGGTGCCGTTGAAGGCGGAACCACGCGCGGCATTGCGGGTGGTCTTTTCAATGTAGATGCCAACCTTGATGTTGTGCTGCTTCCAGATCTTCGAAAGGTTGTCGGACCAGTTCCAGATGTTGTTGGTTCCGAAGAAGGGGAAGCGCTGTTCGATGTTGAGCACGCCGGCGTTGGGGACGCCACCAAAATTGGCTTGCGGGATGAGGTTGCGGGGGTTGGCCTGCGGGAAAAACTGCGGCAGGTTTGGGGTGACCTTGGAGCGGTTGTTGCGGTCGAGCCCTTCTTGCGTGAGCGGGTCGACGGTCTGCTTGGCGCGGTTGATGCCGAAGGTGAACTCGTTGACGAGGGTGGGCGAGAAGGTGTGGATCAAGGTGGCTACCGAGCCGACGGAGCGGATCTGATAGTTGATCGGTAGCTGAGCCCAACTGCCGGAGGCGAGGACAAAGCCGAAGTCGCCTTGAAAGGCTTCATAGTCCTGGATACCGCGCCAGTAGGCCTGAGTCTTGGGGCCGAGGTTGTAATCGATGCGAAGGATTGAATCGCGCCGGGGCTGGGTGACGGGGGCCTGGATGAGGGCGTTGAAGTTGAAGGTGGGGTCGACGGCGTTGGGCTGCGGAAAGATGTTCAGCAGAGCCTGGCCGTTGCGATCGATGCGGTTGGGGGGAATGACGTTGCCGGGGAAGGGAACGCGGTTGTTGAGCGGGTCCCAGATCGGGATC
>JBKJSR010000667.1:0-6106 GCA_046594355.1 Bryobacter sp. | reverse complement strand
CTTATCGAAGAACGGGTTGCGTCCGAAGTTCGAGTACGTGTAGCCATAGCGGAACACGAAAAGGGTAGTGGCGTTGGCAACGTGGGTGAAGTCTCCCACCATCGATTGGGTGCGGGTGGAATTGGGGCCACCAGTGAAGTAGGCCGGGTTCCCGTCGCCGAACAGGTTCGGGTTGGTGCCGTCGCCGCGCTGGTTGCTATAGCGTCCGCTGAAGCGGTTGGACTGGTTGAAGTTGTGGTCGCCCTTAATGGTGTACTGATGCGAGGTACTCGGATTGATGCCCTGATTGAACCAGTTATTGGCATTCGTGAAGGCCGCGCCGGCCTGGTTCGGCTTCGGCAGGAAGGACAGTGCCTTGACGGCCAGGGGGTTCATTCGGGAGGCCGGGACGATGTTTCCGGCGAGGGGTTGGCGTTGGAGGTTGCCGGCGGCGTTGGTGAAGGTACTGTAGGGATCAAAGACCTGCATCAGTTGGCCAGAAGGGTTAAACGTCTTTGAAAAGTCACCGGTCAATTGCTCCATCGTCGGCAGGCTGGCCTGCTGACTGGTGGGGCTTTCCTGCTTGGTGTATTCGTACGCACCGAAAAAGAACGTTTTGTTTTTGATGACGGGTCCGCCGACGACGCCGCCGTATTGGTCGCGGTGAAAAGCCGGAATGGCACGGCCGGCGCGGTTGGAGAACCAGTCGTTGGCATTGAGGGCACCATCGCGCATGAAGTAATAGCCGGTACCGTGTATTTGGTTGGTGCCGGAGCGGGTGACCATGTTGACCACGGCTCCTCCTGTTTGTCCGTATTCGGCGGAGAAGAAGTTCGTTTGCATTTTGAACTCCTGCACGACGTCGACGGAGGGGGAGAACTTGAGGTCGGTGATGCCGGAGTTTTGCTCGACAGTCGTGACGGTGGCGCCATCGACCAGGACATCGGAGGTGGAGTTGCGGGACCCGTTGGCGCTGAAGTTGGTATTGCTGTCGCCGCGGCGGCCACCGGAACCGACCACACCGGGGGTGAGGTAAGCGAGACTCATGGAGTTCCGGGCCAGGTTCGGAAGTTGCAGGATATATTTGTTGTCGATCACCTGTCCGAGGTTGGAGATGGTGGTGTTAACGAGGGACGCCGAGCCTTGGACCTCCACGGTGGTAGTGACATCGCCCACTTGCAACTGAGCGTTGAACGAGCGTTGTTCCTGAACAGCGACGCTAAAGGCACTGCTGGAGTATTTTTTGAAGCCGACGGCTTCAACGACTAGCGAATAGTTTCCAGGGGGTAAGGCCGTTACCACGAACCGGCCGGAAGCATCGGCGACGGAACGGAAAGAAGTTCCGCGGTCGCGATCGGTAACCACGATTTTGGCGGCACCGACGACGGCACCGGATTCGTCCGTTACGAGGCCGTTCACACTTCCGGTGAACGACTGACTCAAAAGGCTGGACGAGAGCCACAGGGCGAACATCGCCAGACAAGCAACTTTGTTTATTTTCAAAAAAAACATCCTATTTAATTAACCGTTCACAATCTTTTGTGAGAGTAAAGAATTGCTAACGGCTTTAAAAATTATACAGGAGACGGCAGCGAAGATAAAGTTTCTATTTTCGCTCAACGCCTCGAATCGGTAGAATTGGCGCATCCCACTCTTGCGGGCCATCGTCACCTCCTTCGGCCATGGAGCGCCGTCAAGTCTTCGATGCCGACGGGCGAAGATCTGGTCGTGAAGTCGAAGTTGCCGGTCAAATGCACCTTGCGCCAGACGACTGGGGAGGTGCTTTTGAGGATCTTGATGGCTTCCAGATCGCCTGCTGCCACTTTTTGCTCGCACTAACCCGCGATGGGAACAGAGTGTTGTGGTAGTTGATCGCGTTGGCGATCAGCCGGGAGCCTTCCTTCCATATTTGCTTTTCCCCCTCGGTTTTTACGCGGAACTTGCCCGAATTAACGTAGGAGATGGCGCGCCTCATACAGTGGCAGGCCTCGCTGCGATGCAACGTGCCGCGCAGCGGGGCATTCCGCCAGGCGATTCGGCCGACAGCCTACTGGATAAACGGCCAAAATAATCCAGCCCCAACTTCAAAAAACACCGCTGTGAAGGGCAAATCCGAACGGAAATCTTTGTTCAGTTTTCCTTCCCGCTCATATAAAGAATTTTCCGCTGTCCGCCGATTCCATTAGCAGATCCGAGTGAAGACAAATGAACGGAACAATCCAAATTTTGGCTTGACAGACTTCAAGGCCCGACTACTATGAACAAAATCAAATCTGCTTCTTTTCTTTGTCGCCGTCCAGGCGGCAAGCGGCGCCGGGGCTATGTGATTCTAGCTACCTCTGTTTCGATCTTCGTCCTCTTGGGCATGATCGGCCTTGCAGTCGACCTTGGCAGACTCTACATCTTCAAAAGCGAAGCCCAGGCTTTTGCCGACTCCGCTTCCATTGCTGCAGCCATCAAGCTCAACGGCAAAAGTTCAGGCATCACCGCAGCGGAATCCGCAGTGCACAACAGCCTCAACCGTTTCAATTTCAACACCCAGATCATGCCTGCAAACGTCACCACAGTCGAATTTGCCAAAGCGACCATTGGCCCATGGGAGCTTCCACCAATCAACAATGCCTCCGGCTATGGTTTCGTCCGCGTCACCGTCCGGCCTCAGCTTAACTTGTCCTTCCTGCAAGCAGTCAATGCCCCCAGCACTGCTACTGTCGGTGGGCAGGCAATCGGCGCTCAAATCGCACAAACTTTTCCAAACGGCGGCTACATGCCTTTTTCACCCTTTGCTTTAAGTGCCTCCGACCCAACTGGAAATTTCGGCATGTCACCCGGACAGGAATATGCATTCCTCTGGCCCGGCAATGCTCAAAAGAATAACACTTGCGTCGGGAATCAAGTCAGTTGGCCGGCTTACAATTTTTCCGACAACTCTTCTACCGCCGGCGCCGACCGTGGCTACTTCGAGCTCCAGTCTGCCTCCAGCATCCAGGACGCCATCATGGGGGCCAGACAGATGTTGGGACTTGTAGTGGGCGATATCGTCAACCTGACCAGTGGGCAGAAGCAGTCGATGCAAAACGCTCTCGCTGCCCGTGCGGCCTTAGATACAGACCTCACCGCATATGCCAACAATAGTTCCGGCGTAGCGCCCCCCTATAACGGCAATAATATGCGCCTCGTTGTAATGCCCATCAACGGCGGTTCCCTTAGCTCTCCGGCCAATATGGTCCTTGGCTTTGCCGCATTTTTGCTTCCCATCAGCTACCCCAATGGCGGCAATCAAACCTGGTGTGCCATCTATATGGGTTCGCGTATCGATGGCGGCGGCGTTTCCGCTTATTCGGGTGGCGGCTCTTTTGTAGTGAGGTTAGTCCAATGAATCTCCCAAAGCGCCCCTTCGCATCCCGGCGTGGCAGCGTATTCATCGAATTAGCGCTCTGCGCAACGGTGCTGGTCCTGCTCTTCACTGGCACCCTTCAGTTTGGCTATTCTTTTTATCTCTACAACTCGCTGATTAACGGCGTCCGGGGTGGTGCCCGCTACGCTTCCATGGCCAAGATCAGTAACCCCGGCAACGGAATCCTTCCCAGCAGCTACATTACCGCTGTTAAGAAAACCGTGGTCTTTGGCTCACCAACGGCTGCCGCTGGCTCTACTCCCATCATCCCCGGCCTTACAACCTCTAACGTTGATGTCGTCGTTGACTTCGATTCCTCATTCGTTCCTAAAATGGTCACCATCAGGATCAATAGTTTTACCATTGACGCTATCGTGAAATCCTTCGTAATCACCAATAAACCATCGCTTCAAGTTCCATTTCTCGGCCAATACTGCCCTGTGAGTTGTTGATATGTTTCGTAATCTAATCCGTTCTTCCTGCAAAGGCCAAGCCCTCGTAGAAGCCGCCCTCTCGATTCTCGTCTTCCTGACTATGCTTCTCGGAATCATCGATTTCGGCCTCTATCTCTATTTCTCGCAAAGCTTGGTGGAGCGCACCCGCGCTGCGGCACGCTTCGCCATACTCGATCCGACCCAAATAGACAAGATCAAGAACGTGGCCATTTACAACACTCCCACCCCCACTGACGCTACCCCGCGCCTGCTCCCCGCCCTGACGAGCAACATGATTTCTATCTCGACAGCAGACCTTGGCACACCCGAAGGCCGTGTTAGTGTCACCATCTCGAATTACCCCATCAGTTTTGTTACCCCTGGCCTCGCTGGCTCCTTCACAGCCAGGCCCAGTTCGGTCACCTACCCCTCCGAAGCCCCCTGGTAAAGTTCTACCAGCGAAAGCCAAGCCAGATCCATACCAGCGCCGTTGCTCATCCAGGTCTTGCCGGACAACAGCGTCGGCTAGAAGGCAGATGCGATCGCAAAGGTACCTGAGCTTCGCCATCCCCTCCTCCTCCTGCATCGCGGCGGCAATGAAAATACAAGAAATAAGCCGACAGTACGCGTGGGAGAATCTGATTAGCTCAACCTATGTCGGACGCAATTCTCTTTGTCAGTTTCGGAGGCCCGGATCAGCCCGCCGACGTAATGCCCTTCCTCGAAAACGTAACCCGCGGTCGAGGCATTCCCCGCGAACGCCTCGAAGTAGTCGCCGGCCACTACCTCCACTTCGGCGGCAAGAGCCCGATCAACGACCAGAACCTCGCCATCATCGCCTCGCTCACCAGACTCCTCGCGCAACAAGGCCCCGATCTTCCCGTCTATTTCGGCAACCGCAACTGGCACCCTCTCCTCAACGACACCTTCACGCAGATGCAGCAGGATGGCGTCACCCGCGTCTTCGCCTTCGTCACTTCCGCCTTCAGTTGCTACTCCGGCTGCCGCCAGTACCGCGAAAACATCTACGCCGCCCAAACCTCCACCGGCACGGAATCCATTGTGATCGACAAACTCCGCGTCTACTTTAACCACCCCGGTTTCATCGATCCGCTCGTCGATCACCTCAAAGCCGCCCTGACAAAATCCCCCAACGCCAAAGTCGTATTCACTGCCCATTCTGTCCCCATGTGGATGGCCAACGGCTCGAAGTACGTCGCGCAACTCAACGAAGCCGCGACGCTGGTAGCCGAAGGCGCGGGCATCGGCAAATGGGATCTCGTCTATCAATCCCGCAGCGGCGCACCCAATCAGCCCTGGCTCGAACCCGACATCCTCGACCACATGCGCAGCCTCCACGCACAGGGCACAAACGACATCGTCATCTGCCCCATAGGCTTCATCAGCGACCACATGGAAGTCCTATACGACCTCGACGAAGAAGCTCATCTCTTGGCCAAAGAACTCGGCATGAACATGCAGCGCACCTCAACATCTTCGTCGGACCCGCGCTTCGCCGCCATGATCCGCGAGCTCGTCCTCGAGCGCCGTGGCGACCTCCTCACCCACATCTCTCTTGGTTCAATGGGCGCAAGTCACGACGTCTGTCCTGTCGATTGCTGCCCCCCGCCTCCAGCCCGCCCCACTGCACGATGACCCTCGAAACAGACGGTTACGACATCCTCTCTCCCGGCCTCGGTGCCGAAGATCTCGCCGCGCTCCAAAACGAATTTCCACCCGACTCCCCCAATCGCCGCAACCTCTTCCTCTTCTCACCCCTCGTAGAAGCGCTAGTCCGCAAAAGCAGCTTCAATCGAGCCGCAACGGAGATATTGGGCGATCAATGCTTCGCCGTGCGGGCGATCTTCTTCAACAAGATTGAAAAGGCCAACTGGCACGTGCCCTGGCACCAGGACATCGGCATCCCGATCCGCGAACGCAAAGATGTCCCCGGCTTCACCGCCTTCACGATGAAAGAAGGAATCCTTCACGCCAACGCTCCCACAAGTGTCCTCGAAAATCTCCTCATCTTGAGACTCCATCTGGACCCCGCAACGGCCACCAACGGCGCCATGCGTCTCATCCCCGCTTCCCACAAAAACGGCCGCCTCCCCGAACCCCCCGCAAGCCACGCCCTACCCGTCCAACCCGAAACCAATGCCGGCGAAATCCTCCGCCTCCGTCCCCTTCTCTTCCACGCTTCCGCACACTCCATTTCCGACACGCCCCGTCGCGTCGTCCACATCGAATACGCCGCCCACGATCTCCCCGGCGGCCTCGAATGGGCAACAAGAAT
>JBKJSR010000654.1:0-3607 GCA_046594355.1 Bryobacter sp. | reverse complement strand
CATCCATGTACTCGATAAAGTGGATGCCAAATCCATTCTTCCTGGAGAAGTCCACCAGATCGAGGATGTCATCGTCGTTGACGCCTCGTTCGATCACTGCATTGATCTTAATGGGCTGCAGCCCATAGTGCTTCGCTGCAAAAAGGCCTTCCAGCACCTTGTCCAGATTACCCCGCTGCGTCATCGCTCGAAACTTCTCGGGGTTGAGCGTGTCGAGACTGACGCTGACGCGCCGCAATCCGGCGGCGCTAAGAGCCTGGGCCTTTTCCGCGAGCAGCGAGCCATTGGTTGTAAGGCACAGATCTTTTAGACCGGGCAGGGGTGACAACTGGCTGACCAGTTTCTCCAGATCCTTGCGCACCAGTGGCTCACCGCCAGTGAGCCTGATCTTCTCCACTCCGAGTTGGACAAATATAGTGGCCAACCTCACGATCTCTTCAAACGTCAGGATTTCCTGTTTCCCGAGCCAATCGTACTCGTCGAGAGGCATGCAGTAGGTGCAGCGAAAGTTGCACTTGTCTGTGACCGAGATCCTCAGGTCCATGAGGGGACGTTGATAGGTGTCTAGCTGCATTCACGGGCTCCGTGCCATGGACGGGCAATCTCTTTCGCAAAGCGGCCCGCCCCGAAGCGTTCCGCTAACGGGTGCTGTTCGGTGTCGATATAGTTGAGACGCTGATTGCGAAATATAACCCACAACCCCTGGAGTAAGTCGATCAAAAGGACCGTTCTTAAGAACTTCCTCATAATGCTTCCACTCTCGCTGTGAGACCTGCCAGATTCGGCACTCGGGCTTCTTCCATCTCCTCGTCCGTGGGAGACCAGGAAAGGTTGCGCAAGATTTCCTCCCGATCGCTACCCAGGCTCTCCGTAAGTTCGTGCAGCCTCGCCACGCCTGTCCGGCAGCAAAAATCACCAAAATACTCTTGCGGTTGCCGGTGGACACGGTAGACATCAATGAGGCGGGTAATTTCGCGTAACAGACCCGGGGGGGCGACGGCTTCGGCGTAGAGCTGTGCGAGGCGCGTCCCTTGAGGGCTTCCACCGACGTAGATGCTGTACTTGTTTTTGAAGCGGCCAATCAGGCCGATCTCGGCCGTGGGAGGACGCGAGCAGGAGTTGGGACAGCCGCTCATCCGCATGCGGATCTCTTCGTTGCCATAGCCGAGTCCTTCCAGCGCATCCACAAGATACGGGAGACGCCGCTCGGCCTCCGTGATGGCCAGGCCACACGTCGGCATGGCCGGGCAAGCCAGCGCATGACGGCGGAGATTGGAAACTTGCTTCTCCGTGGGAATCCCGTAGTCTTTCAGCAATCCCCGGACCAGTTCGACCTTCTCCTCCTGGATCCCGCTGAGGATCAGATCCTGCGATGGTGTCAGACGGACGGCAGGCCGGAAGCGGCGCACAATTTCTCGCAGGCCCGTAAGCATCGTGCATCCTTCCGTGTCCTTAATCCGGCCGTTCTCGACGAAGATGCCTGCGTACCAGAGCCCCTGTTCGTTTTGCTCATGCCAGCCCAGGTGCAGTTCTGCCTGAGAGAAACAAACCGGACGTGCCCCTGCCAGTTTCCAGCCCAGCCTTGCTTCGATCTCTGCCCTGACTCGTTCAATGCCCCAATCCTCGACAACGTACTTCATCCGCGCGCGGGCTCGGTTGCCTCGGTTTCCGTTGTCTCGCTGAAACTCGACGATTCGGGTCACCACTTCCAGTAGCCCGTTCTCGGGAACAAAACCCAGGGGTTCACCCAGCCGTGGAAAAGTTTCTTTCATGGCGTGCGTACTTCCCAAGCCTCCGCCGACCAGCAAGGTGTATCCCGCAACCCTTCCCCCATCAAGGACGGGAATAATGCCGATATCATGGGTATATACGTCAATACAGTTATCGTCGGGATCGGCAATCCCAATTTTGAATTTCCTGGGCAGGTAGGTGCTGCCATAAATCGAGTCTGTCTCGTCAGAGGTTATCTTCTCCCCATCCAGCCAGATTTCGTAGTCGGCCCCGGATTTAAAACCAAGATGCTTTGCAATCTCGCGGGCCACGGCTTGGCCGTCGAAGACCGACCCCTTGCGAATTTTGGCGACGGGGCACGCCATGGTGTTGCGGTTGCCATCGCCACAAGCCCCGTAGGTCGAGATGAGTTCAGAGTTGAGAAGTGCTATCGCCGCTTTGAGATTTTCTTTACCGGTGCCGTGAAACTGAATGCCCTGCCGAGTAGTGATCCGCAAGGTGCCATTGGCGTATTGCCCGGAGACACGATTGAGGATCTCCCACTGCTCGGGACTCAACTCTCCCCCTCCAGGGTTTTTTGTGCGGATCATGAAGGAATACTTCCGATCCTTCCCCTCTGCGCGCAGGCGGGCGCGCACATCCCGGTCGTCTTGTTGATAGATGCCGTGAAACTTCAGGAGTGGTGTAGTCTCTGAAGTGAAGTGACGGGAAGCCTCACCGAGTTCCGCCACGATTTTCCCGCGGAGCCCATGGCTGTTTTCTTTTATTATCTCGACCCTGGATTTCTTCTTTTCTTCCATAAATAACTCCATCACCAAACCTAGTGAGGCACGTGCCGTTCGGCATGGTACGAGCTGCGTACCAGGGGCCCGGCTTCCACGTGGCGGAAGCCCATCCCGAGTCCGATCCGCTTCAGCTCGGCGAACTCCCCGGGCGCATAGTATTTCATCAGGGGGAAGTGCTGTGACGATGGCCGCAAGTACTGGCCGATGGTCAGGATGTCGCACTCCACTCTTCTCAAGTCGGCCATTGTTTGGACGATCTCCGCCCAGTCCTCCCCGAGACCGAGCATCATGCCGGACTTGGTAAGGACGCTCCCTGCCAACTCCTTGGCCATCCGGAGAACCGCAAGGGATCGCTTGTAACGGGCGGAAGGCCGCACGATCGTTTGGAGCCTGGCGATGGTTTCTATGTTGTGATTCAAGACGTCAGGCTTGGCGCCGACCACCGTAGCCAGGGAATGGCGTGATCCCCTGAAGTCCGGGATCAACACTTCAATGCCGACTTTCGGGTCGTGCTCCCGGATCTTACGAATCGTTTCGGCGAAGATCGTCGCCCCGCCATCGGGCAGGTCGTCTCTGGCGACGGAAGTCAATACTACGTGCGCCAGTCCCAGCCGGCCAACCGCCTTCGCCACCCGTTCGGGCTCCTCGCGATCATATGCCGGCGGCTTGCCAAAGGTGACGGCGCAGAAACCGCAGTTGCGGGTGCACACTCGCCCGAGAATCATGAAAGTGAGCGTCCCCGCTCCCCAGCACTCCCCGATGTTGGGGCAACGAGCCTCTTCGCAAACGGTGTGCAGGCTGAGTTCCTTCACCAGAGCCTTGAGGCGCAAATAATTCGGCCCTCCCGGGAGCGTAGCCTTCAGCCATGGCGGTCTGGGCTCAGGGCCTGACCGGGAATCCGCTTCCGCTTGTAGGACGTTCAAGAGCGCTGGGTATGGCCTCTTGCGCTCCAGAGCCCCTGAGGCGATCTCCGTCTGTTTCGGAACCTGCCCGTTCACCCCGCACCAACCGAGTTATCTCCCATGAGCAGGACGCTCGGGTACTTCCAGGTGATGGCCGAGCCGGTCTCGACCTGGGTCCAGGAGATCTTC
>JBKJSR010000317.1:0-5722 GCA_046594355.1 Bryobacter sp. | reverse complement strand
AAGAGCTCGAAGAAAAGACATTTAACTTTCTATTATCTCCGATGGAAGGGTCCTAATATCGTCTAAGAGAAAATCCGGGGCAAAGGCGGACAATTCTTCACGGGTCATGGGGCCGGTGGTAACACTGATCATCGCGATTCCATTTTCGCGGGCGGCGCGAATGTCGTTGAGATGATCGCCGACCAGATAGACGGGAGAGCCGGGAGCGCAGAGGCGCTGGCGGCGGGCTTGCGCGATGGCGAACTTTGCGAGTTCGGATCGGGTGCGGCCCATCTCGGCGAAAGCGCCGAAGTTGAAAAATTGGCGCAAGCCAGCTTGACGCATCTTGTGCCAGCCGATGCGCGAGAGGTTGCCGGTGACCAGGCCACAGGCGATACCGCGACGCTCAAGGCGCGCCAGAAAGGGCCGCATGCCGGGACAAACGCGATGGCGCAAATCAGGGCATATGCGCGGGTAGTGGCGTTGCGCCTCGGCGACGATTGCGGGCATCCACTGGCCGATGCGTTTTCCGGCTACTCCCGCTTGGCTGAGCATGAGACGGACGATATCGCGATCCAGCATTCCGGCGACGGGGACGCCCTCGCTGGTGACAGGCCGACCGGCGGCAAGACTGGCTGCGTGCTCCAATGCCAGGCGGTGGTGCGGGCCCGCTCGCGATAGCAGAGTGCCGTCGATATCGAAAAGAAACAGAGGCTGGGCCAACCTACGATAGTAAGATAAAAGAATCAATGCAGGTTTTGCAGGCGGCAGGCGAGAAGTACATCCTTCTCGAATTAGAACAGGAAGCGCTTAGCGCCATCGCGAACCAAGCGGGATTCGACTTGAAAATCCAGGAGACGCAGCGCGCCTGGATTGTGGAAGTGACAGCACTCGAGCGGGAGTCGCCGTTGCTGCTCTTTGATGCCGCAGACCCTGGGAATTTGGGTTGGTTCTCACGGTGCCAATTCTACGTGGACGGGGCGAGCGGTAATGTTTTGCAGACGCCAATCGCAATCTCGAATGTAAGGGACATGCGCGGGAATCTGATGCAGAAGGGCTTGCGCATGCACATTGCCAAGGAACTGTCGGCGAACTTCAAACTGCCGGGCCGGGTGGCGGTGAACGAGCAGATGATCTACCAGGTCTTCTACAATCTCTTGCACGCCTTGCAAAATGTGGGCGTTGGTTTATGTGGGGGGCCAAGCGTCAGGGCACTGGCAGGACGCGGAGAAAACGCAGCTCTGCGCTCTTAAGCGGAAGTTTCCATGCGCGTGTCGATCATTGTGCCCGTGTTGAACGAGGCCGCCGGCATTGCGGGACTGTTGCGGATGACAAGCGCGCTTGGTGCCCATGAAGTGATTCTGGCCGATGGCGGATCGGTGGACGGCACTAAAGAAATTGCGTTGGGGATGGGTGCGATTGTTGCCGAGTGCGCCCCTGGACGCGGACCGCAAATGAATGCCGGCGCGGCGATTGCGACGGGCGAAGTATTGTTATTTCTCCATGCCGATGTTTGGCTGCGCTCGAGTGCGTTGACGCAATTAAAGAAAAGCCTGCTCGACCCGGGTAAGAAAGGCGGTATCTTCGACGTCTACTTTGATGGAAACGACTGGATCGCCCGCAGCTTCTACCGGATCTATCATTGGCGGCGCTACCTTGGCATCTTTTACGGGGATGCAGGGATCTTTGTGCGCCGGGAGGTTTTTGAGGAGATGGGCGGATTCAAACCCTATCCGATCATGGAGGATTATGAGTTTGGAAGGCGGCTCTTTGGCCGGGGAGGCAGGATGGCTTTTCTCGACGAACCGATTCGTGTCTCCGACCGGCGCTGGCGCAAGACGGGCTTGCGGCGCACCGTATTTGTTTGGGTTGTGATCCAGACCGCCTACAGCCTTGGATATCCGGCGGAACGTTTGGGCCGGCTTTATCGTCAGATTCGCTAAGGAGACTGGATGAAACTGTTATTGCTCCTGGTGGCAGCCTGCGTTCTTGCGCAGGACGCGAGAGAGATTCTCAAGCGGGCCATGGCGAAGGATGAGCGTAATCTGAGCCTGCTCGATACGTATCTGTACGAGCGCAAAACTCTGGCGCGGATCTACGAAAAGGATGGAAAGCTCAAGGAAACCACGGAAGAAGTGCATGAAGTCTTTCATGTGGATGGTTCGGAAATTGAACGTCTGGTGATGAAGAAAGGCAAGACACTGAGCGAAAGGGATCAGGAATCCGAGCGGAAGCGAGTGGACAAAGCGATCGCCAAGATCAGGAACGAGAGCCCGAAGGATCGGGCAAAGCGCCGCGGAGAAACTGAGAAAGACAAGCGCAAAGAGGTAGAGGCCCGCCGTGAAGTGCTCGATGCTTTTGATCTCAAAATCGTAGGCGAGCAGCAGATCGGCGGCAGAAAATGTTGGGGCATCCGCGGGGATCCAAGAGTTGGATTTGCGGGTAAAGGTAGGCGTGCGGATCAGATGAAAAAGGTGAAGGGCACGGCGTGGATCGATCAGGAGAGCTATGAAATGACCAGGCTTGAGCTGGACACACACGATACGATTGCGTTCGGGTGGTTTTTGTTTCGGCTGCAACCGGGAGCGAAGATTCGCTTCGATCAGACACTCGTAAATGAAGAAGTGTGGTTGCCAAAAGAAATCGATGTTCGGGCCGATGCAAGATTTCTCGGCAAGATGCTGCGGGTCGGCATTGAGGTTCGCTACAGCAAATTCCGAAAGTTCAGCGCGGATTCCAAGCTGGTTGCGGGGGAGCAATAAACAGTTGCGTGCCTGTGTGCTGGTTCTGTTGAGCGTTGTGTGCGCCGCCGGGCAACCAGTGGAAAAGGCGCTGCAATTTCTTGCGGGCGAAATAGCGGCATGGGAGCGGGACAACCATTGTTATTCGTGCCACAACAATGGGGACGGCGCACGGGCGTTGATGATGGCGGGACGGGGTCTTGATACGGGGACGCTTGCCTGGCTTGAGTCTCCGCAACAATGGGACCAGAAAGCAAAGTCGCCGGGAGCGAGCGATTTGAAGCTGGCGCGATTGCAGTTCTTTGTCGCAGCGGCTGCCGCGAAGCGGGCTGGATTGACTGGTAGAGCGGACTCGCTGCGCGAAGCCGAGCGCATGGTTGTGTCCGATCAGGGGAGCGACGGGTGTTGGGTTGTGGATACGGGTGAACTCGCGGGCGGGCCTGTCACTTGGGGCACTTCCCTTGCAACGGCACTCGTCTACCGGAGCTTGAGTGAGGGGCAACAGGAGGCCAGGAAACGAGCGGCGAGTTGTCTACAGCAAAAAGTGGGCGGCTTTGTGGTGGATCTGGCAGCCCGGGTTTTGGCACTTCCAACCGACACTGCCGCCGCACAGACGCTGCTTGCCGCGCAGGGCAGCGATGGAGGTTGGGGAGTGCGCGCCAAGCGTCCAGCAGAGGTGTTCGACACTGCAATTGCTTTACTCGCCCTGGGCGGAAAGAGTGCGAAGGCGCACGAATTTTTAATCGACCGACAACTGGAGAACGGGTCATGGCCAGAGACGACTCGCCCCGCCGGAGCGCAGAGCTACGCACACGCCATCTCTACTTCGGCCTGGGCGGCGATGGCGCTGCTAGTGTCAAGACCGGCTCCCTAACGGTCGCGGCTTCCATGAGAATACCGGTTCTGTCAAGAACAAATTGCTAAAATTCTGCTTTCCACCGCGGCCGTAGAATCGACAGACGCGAGAGCAGCGTGGCCATTTCCTCCTATCAGATTTCTGGAGGCGGCGCGGACGGGTGGCCGCGTTGCCCCACATTTGCGCTGGAGGGAATGGCAGACGATACACTTTGGTTCTTGCCTTTTCCCTCTTCGCAGTTTCTTTCCCGCAGTCGACTTTCTGACGCCACTGTCACCCGGCTTCCATTCGCACTCTGTTGAAGCATTTGCTCCGGTGCAGGCTGGGGTCCTTTGTTCAGCGGGGTGCTGCAATCTCTGTCTCGACCTGCCAAGCTTCCGTTGCCTTCCGCTCTGCGGTCTGCCGCGACCACGCAGTCACCCCGAACATGGCTTTGCCGTCAATCGGCCACTGTCGAATCCTTTCTTAGTCCGGTTCTTCAGGCTGCTTGTTGCTCTTGCGCCTGCTCTCGCCGCTTGGCGTTGTACAGCGGATCGTAGACTTCACCGTTCGCCCAAAGCTTATGCATCACCACCGACAACTTGCGCGCCATCCCCACCAGCACTTTCTTCTTGCTGCTCTTCCTGACTGGTTTGCCCACCTGTTCGATCAGCTTCGTTTCGCCCCATCGCTTCAGGTCGCTATCCGGCGCATTCTTCCTCAAGATGCAATGCGCGCATTGGACCAGCCATGGGCATGTCGTCACAGATGATGATGTGGAATGTAACGCAAATCTCGCTCGTATATTGTTCCGGATTTCCGTCTTGCAATAGGTTATAGGTTACAGACCGAAATCTGTAACCTAGTGATATTTAGAATCCGTAAATTTGTTTATTTATCGAACTCGCGTCTCCACACGCCTGTAAGTCAACGGCATAACCAATTGCAGCTACTTTCGGGAGCTTTGTTCTCGTCTGTGTGTATGCCCTTCAAGCTCAACTGAGCAGCATGCGTCCTTACTTGGAGGGCTGGGTGATCGCATTCATCTGAAGTGTCACCGCAGTCTGCGCCAAGAGTCTGCCGGTCACCGATGCTCCCGTATTCACGGCGATCATGGTTTTTCCGAGTGCCACGCCCTCGAAATGCGCGGTGGTTCCAATAGTCACCGCGCCAGCGACCTGCCAGAAGACATTCTTGGCCAATGCGCCCCCGACCAGAGTCACCCGCGTAGCGTTTGCCTGGTTCAGCGTTCCCGCCACTTGGAAGATCCAAACAGCGGTCGGCCCACCTGAGAGCGTGACATCCGTTGTGATCTTAACACCGGTAGCCCATTTGTATAGGCCAGGAGCGAGGGTTAGCCCGCCAATTTCACCGGCACCCAGTTCAGTATGATCGGGGAATTTTCGTCCCGCAGCGTCGTCGTAGGCGAATTCCATATCGCCCACTGCCCCGGTCAGGCGGGAAGGATCAGTTATCGTGCAGGGAAGAGGACCAGCCGCGTCCACGGTGTACACTTTCCCCGACACTTCCCCGCACGTGAGGAGGAGAGCGGCACCGGTGATGGGGCTAGTTCCAACATCCCCCGTCACCGCAGACGCGTAAACGTCGGTGATTCCACTTTTAGTCAGAATCGCGAAACCACCGGCTTGGCCGAGGTTCAGCGGCAACGGACCGAGGCCGTTGTTCTGGGCGCTTGCGCTTCCAGATAGTACCAGCCCTAATGCCATCGACCACAATAGACGTTTGGTCATTTGTGCCTTCTTTCTTTTTTGGAAACACGGTCAGCCGATCTCCAATTCAAGAGTAGGCTGTGGTGAGTATCATTTCCATCGGCACGCGGCTGATTCTTTCGTAGGCCGCTGGCTGAAAGACTTGTCGGTGTTTGGCTTACAGGGAGGCTGAAACCAGGAAGGGAGGCCACGGGCTGGACGGTCGCCCGTCCATTAGGGACCCTCTCAAATCACCAGGCCGTTTCGGATCGCGTACTGAACGATTTCGGCACTATTTTTAACACTGAGCTTCTCCAGAACCCGGGTACGATAGGTGCTGATCGTTTTTGCGCTGAGGGACAGTTCTTCGGCGATTTCCTTCACTGTCTTTCCGGAGGCGATCCAGGACATGACTTCATATTCGCGATCGGAGAGAGTTTCGTGCGGCACGCTCGCTA
>JBKJSR010000141.1:0-4317 GCA_046594355.1 Bryobacter sp. | reverse complement strand
GGGCCGATGTTGCCGGGGGCGGCGTTGCCATTTCCCTGCCCCAGAGTGATGTTGGGCCAGATGTTGCCGTCGCTGGTCTGATACTGAGTGATTTTCGAATATCGGGCACCCATCTTGAAGGTGTGGTTGTTGCGGATGACTGACAGATTGTCGGAGATCTGGGGATTGACGGGGGAGTTGCGGGCCGAGCCAAAGGCAGTGGGGATGGGGTTGGTGAAGAGATTTGCGCCGATGAGGGCTTGACCGGGGAAGTTGGTGCTGCGGACGCGTCCGAAGACCACTGAGGATTCCGCGAAGCCCCAGACGAGTTCGTTGAGGACGGTTGGTTTTACGGTCCAGGTGGCACCGATGGAGTAGCCGGCGCGGATGCCGCCCTGAGTGCCATTGGGTTGGCCAGGGTAAGTGGATTCGGCGTTGTTGAGCGAGTCGGCCAGAGTGGTGGTTTTGAACCAGGAATAGCGGAAGTAAGTGCGAATCTTGCTGGAGGCATTCCAGTCGGTTTTCATGGTGTGCTGTTCGCCGTTGTTGTTGGCGGGAGCGTTGAAGCGGAAGCCGGCGGTGTTGATGCGATCGCCGACATCGAGGTTATTGGGTGCGGGCAGGAGGGCGAGATTGGCGGCGACCATTTTGTCGATGCCGAGACCGCGAGGATCGTTCTGCGGGATGTTGTAGGAACGGGTTTCACCGGCTCCGGGCTGGCCTGCGGGGACTACCCAGCGGAAGAGGCCGGACTTGGCATCTGGGGTGAGGACGGTGCGGTTGCGGACGACTTGCTGAGCGGTACGGGTGCCCTGGAAATTGTAAAAGAAGAAGAGCTTGTCCTTGCCGTTGAAGATTTTTGGAATGACTACGGGGCCACCGATGGAGCCGCCAAACTGATTCTGGATGAACTTGGGACGGAGGAGTTCGACGCCGCTGGATTTGTTGAAGAAGTTGTTGGCGTTGAGGATGGTGTTGCGGTGGTATTCGAAGAGGTTGCCTCTGAAGCGGTTGGTGCCGGAACGGGTAATCAGCTCGATGGTGCCGCCGGCGTTGCGGCCATATTCGGCCTTGGCTCCGCTCGTGATGATGCGGAATTCTTCGACCGAGTCTGTGTTGTTGGCGTTGAGGGTGAGGCCGAGGCGGGGGTTGACGGCGTCATTAACGTCGATGCCATCGAGGGTGTTGTTGTTGGAGCCCTGACGCATGCCATTGATGCGGGCAAAGCTGGGGTCGTTGGGGCTGGCACCGAGTTGTACGCCGGGCTGGAAGGTGGCGAGGGCGATGGGGCCGCGGCCGAGTTGAGGGAGGGTATCGATGTCGCGTAGCGTGACAGCACGCTGGATCGTGGCTTCGGTGGTCTGGACGCGGACGGCGTTGAATTCGACAGTGATGCTGTCGGAGACGGCACCGACTTCGAGCTTGATGTCGTGGCGGATCGTTACGCCGACGTTGACTTCAATGTTGGTGAGGGTAGCTTTGCGGAAGCCGGTGGATTCGGCGGTGAGAGTGTAGATGCCAGGCTGGACGGCGGCAAAGACAAATGCGCCGGATGCGTTGGCTTCGACTGCTGCTTTGACCTGAGTTT
The DNA here is from genome assembly GCA_046594355.1 of Bryobacter sp. Taxonomy (GTDB): domain Bacteria; phylum Acidobacteriota; class Terriglobia; order Bryobacterales; family Bryobacteraceae; genus Bryobacter. Next base: position 2,750 of record JBKJSR010000141.1, on the reverse strand, counting down.
TCGTGTTGACGATGAGGAGTTTGGCACCGGGAACGATGGCACCGGAAGAGTCGTGGACAGTGCCCTCGATGCGGGCGTTCTGAATCTGGGCCGTGAGAGAGAAGGTCAGCAGCAGAGGGGCGAAAAGAATGCGCGAGTATCGCAGCATGTAAATCCTTTAGCGGGAGTTAGCTTTGGCTGGGCGGATCTGCTACCTGGATCGGGTCCATCGTGAAGCGTTGAAGAAGATGGTAGCCCAGATTGGCGGGAGGTGCAAGAAAAGCCCGGCGGGCCAAAAGGAGGCGACGCCGGGCTGATGAGGGTTTCAGTCGTGACCAGTAGTTAGAAATCGATGCGGAGCGCCATTTGCATGACGCGGGCACCGGTGCCGCTGGAAGTATTGGCAGTAGCGGAGAGACGACCGAAGGTGGTGGGCGTCAGGATGCTGGTGCCGGGAGTGGTGAAGTTGGCGTGGTTCAACAAGTTGTACATCTCGGCGCGGAACTGCATCTTGACGCGTTCTGTGATCGGGATGGGTTTGACGATGGAAAGATCCATGTTGAAGTAGCGGGGACCGCGGAAGGCGTTGCGGCCGGAGTTGCCGATTTCGCCAGCGCCGGGGAAGGTGAAGCGGGCCACGTCTTCGGGAGAGAAGAACTGGACACCGCGACCGTCCTTAACGACTTTGCCGATGGTGCGGTCGCCGTTGAAGTTGGCGTTCTGGTTGATGTTAGAGCCGGCAGTGCGGCGGGCGCTAGTGACGGAGAAGACGGTGCCGGATTGAACGATACCGAGACCGCCGATGGTCCAGCCGCCGATGACGCGGTCGACGAAGCCGTTGGCACCGCTGATATAACGCTGACCCTTGCCGAAGGGAAGGGCGAAGCTGTACGAGAAGTTCATGGCGTGGGGACGGTCTGCGTCGGAGCGGCCACGGTTGTTGACGAAGTTGTAGTTGTCAATTGGGGCAGTAAAGCCGTTGCCATCCACAGAGGCGTTATCAATCGATTTCGAAAAGGTGTAATTCACGATCGCGAGGACGTTGCGGGTGCGGTGAGAGAGAGTGAACTGGGCGGAGTTGTAACTGGAAGAGCCACCATTCATGCCGTAAATCACCTGGTTGTATTGCGGATAGTTGCGGAGGTAAAAGTCACTAATGCCGGCGGCGGCGTAGCGGTTGTAATTGCTGGCCGTGCGGTCGAGATTGTCGGCAACCGTACCGGCGAGGCCTTGGGCAAAATTGGTTGCACCTAGAGCGGTAACTGCCTGCTGCGGACCGCCGAAAATGCGGGAGAGCGTGTTGGTGGCAGGGACTGCCGTACCGGAAGCGGAGAAGGCCTGGAGTTGTTGGAATGAGTTGAGAAAGTCGCCTTCGATGCGGGGTTGATTGATGTCCTGCCAAGTGAATAGCTTTGTGCCGGATGTGCGGACGAAGTTGGATTCGAGAACCGTGTTTTTGGTGAGCTGCTGCGATACGCCGAAGTTAATCTGCTGCAGGTAACCGGTGCGCAATTCGGGATTGAAGACCACAATTGAAGTATTCCGGTTGAGCAGGAGGTTTGTGAGCGGAGCACCTGGCTTGATGGGCAAGTCGGACGCAGCGAGGTTGCCGACCGTGCGCACCGTGCCCCCCCCACCGTTGGGGAAGGATTGAGAAGCTTGCGCAAAGCCGGGAGTGTTGCCATCGACGAGGCTTGAGGTAGCACCGATGACGCGATCGTAAAACATGCCCCAATTGGCGCGGACCACTGTTTTGCCCGTCTTGAAGACATCCCAAGCAAAGCCAAGACGGGGAGCAAAGTTGTTGTAGTCGTTGTTGTACCAGGAGTTGGACTTTTTGATCACGGTATTGGAGATAGTGGCGACTGTATTGAGGTCTGCGATGCGATCAAGCGAACCCTGAAAACCGTTGATTTCGGTGGGGACACCGAAGTTTTCCCAACGCAAACCGGCGTTGATCGTGAAGTTGGGGCGAATCTTCCAGTCGTCCTGGAAGAAGCTGCCCATGTCTTTGAAAACGGTGTTACGGATACGCGGGGAACCGGCATCCTGGAAGGTGACCAGGTCGCTATAAAAGGTCTGGCTGACCTGACCGACACGACCGAGGACGTCGTTGTGGAGGCCTTCAAAAATCTGGCGATTGGCGGAAGTGAGTCCCTGCGGGCCAAAACTGGCGGCAGGAGCATTACCAGGCGAAGTGCGGCTGAGGTTTACGTCGGGATAGATACCACCAAAGTTGTAACCGTATTGGAGGATGCGGCGGAAAGTAAAGCCGGTTTTGAAGGTGTGCTTGCCCCTGAGGATCGACAGGTTCTCCGTCATATCGACGACGGGGGAGTTGCGGCCTTGTGCCAGCGCGTTGTTAATCGGGTCGCTGTAGAGATTGGAGAGCACGGCAACGCCACTTGTACGGTAGGGGCGAATGAAATCCACCGTAGCGCTTTGGCGGCCGATGCGGAATTCGTTGACGAGCGAGGGGGAGATGACCCAGTCTGAACCTGCCGCCCAACCTATGCGGGTGCCACCCTGCGCACCGTCGGGCAGACCTGGATAGCGCTGTTCGGCGTTGTTCAGTGTGTCGATCGATTCGTTGAACTGACGACTATAGCGAAAGAAGACGCGGTGAGTGGACTTAATCGCGTAGTCGATTTTGCCTGTTCCCTGATATTCGAGGGAAGGAGCAGAGACATTGAAGCGGAAGCCGCCGGTGTTGAAACCGTCGCCAACGTCGTTATTGTTGGGATTGGGCATCATCGCCATGAGTTCTCTCA
>JBKJSR010000025.1:0-4611 GCA_046594355.1 Bryobacter sp. | reverse complement strand
CTACGCGATCGAACGCGCAGCCCACGCGCGCGCCGTTGCTGCCGCTAAGGGCAAGAGGATTGGTCGGCCCAGCGTGATCGATCCAGCGAAGCTGGCCTACGCCACGCACCTTCGCGACCAGGAACATCAGTCCATCTCCGAGATCGTGGAAACCACCGGTATTACCCGCTCCAGCCTCTACCGCTACCTGCCGCCCCGTCCACCGGAAACGCTGACCGCCGAGACCCAGCCGAGCGCCTAAAATCCCGGACGGCGGTGGCGTTTCGTGCAGGCGACTTCGGACAGAATGACGGTTGGTGCACACGACTTCAGACAAAACGACGGTTGGTGCAGACGACTTCGAACGCCTTCGTGTCAGGAGTCCTCTGCACTCGCCCCGTAGTTCCGCCGAATCCAGTGCAGACGACTCCTGAAAATGACAATCCGGGTCGGCGGGGGAGTGTCCCACCAAGGGTGTCCCAGTTCCAAGGAACTGGGACACCGCTTGTGCGCCATCCGGCGTGTGATTCTTGGGGCCTCCAGATTGCTGAATCTAATCACGACCCTTCCTGCAACTACTGTCTTACAAAATGGTATACTTGTATTACAGTAAACATTCGATGGGCTCGGCCCGGAAAGGCGGTTCAAATGGCAACCGTAACTATTCGATTGAAGGATGAGGTTCGCGACCAGATTGCTGAGGCTGCGGAAGCACAGGGGGTTCCCGTCAGTGACTACATTCGCGGTGCACTCGAGATGCACCTAGCGCTTGAGCAATCAGGGGACATCGGGGCTGATCGTACAGCGGGCGGGGAAGAGGTGTCCCTGACCGTTTATCAGCGAAAGGTGCTCCAGCTCCTTCACCGGAACCTGCTCGCCAGTCAAGGCGGGATCGACAAGTCCTACTTCGATCGGGACGAGGAAGTGAGGGCCTTGAAGGTTCTGGAGAGCGGGTTCGCTGGAGAGTATTCGCAGGAATTCGCCGACATCGGCAAGCCCATGACACAGGCAGAATGTGAGCTGGTCTGGGACATATTCGATATGTTCCGTGTAATCGAGAACAGCGTACGGGAACTCGGTGAGGGCGGATGGGATCAGATCAAGGTCGGAGATGCTGAGCATTACGGCAAGTTCAGGGGCTTTGACTTCAACGATTCAGATGAAATCAGGCTGGCGAACTACGCAAAGTACCTGATCAAAAACGATCGGTGGACTGAACAGAAGGAAGCGTTTAGCCGCGAGAATGGAGGCGGTAACTCTCACACTCAGATGCTGCCCACGTACCGAGCTATGCTCCAGGTCTTCAAGCCCACTTGGCGAAAGGCCCTGCGAGGTGGGTTTAGTCGGGGTTACTTCTCTGCCGAAGACGTGGAGCAGGTGCTTTTGGCAGCTCCGGGTGCTCAGCCGGTGGCAGAGTAATTTGGGCATGCACGAAGGCAGTATCGATTGGAAGCACATCAGTGAAGACGACTTCAACCGAGTGGTGGAAACGCTCCTGCTGCGTATGTATCACCGACCTCCTCTATCTACAGCCGTAGCGCTAGATGGGCGCGGTGGAGACGGAGGGATCGACGTTGCCGTCTACAACCAGGACGGAAGCATCCGGCATATCTTCCAACTCAAACACTTTCCCGAGGGCTTCTCTGGGGGATTTAGGGATACCCGGCGCCGACAGATTAAAAAGTCCTTCGATACCGCTTGGGAGAAGCACGCGCCGTCTCTTTGGACGTTGGTGGTGCCATGCAAGCCCACTGACACGGAAAGCAAGTATGTGAGCGGCCTAGCCAAAGGCAGGGCTGTGACGGCTACAACTTGGGGCTATACGCATCTGGATATCGAGCTTGCCCGGCCCGAGAACCGTGACATTCTGGACGCGGCCACGAGAAGTCCTCTGCTAAACGCTTTGAAGATCGTTGGGCAGGAGGCTACGGCGCTTGCAGGCGCAGCGGACCTGCCAGCCAGGCTTACCAATCTCCAGCGACTGGCTGCAGGGCGTAGCTTGTACTGGGATGTAGATTTCCAAGTTTCCGAGGGGGGCGTAACCCAGGCGTATCGGGCCAAGCATCCGCGTGCTGCAGAACTGGAACCGCTCGGCTTCAAGTTCGGAGTGAAGAGCAACGCATTCGGCGTCGGGGATCTTCAACGCGTACTTGACTATGGAGCTCGTCGGCGGATGACTATTCCAGGGGCAGCGGTAGAAGGTTTCAAAGCCGTGGGCCCGGATTGGTTCCAGCACGAGGGAGCGATTGATCGGATCGAGATAGGCCCGGCCGATCCGATGCCGGCCGATCAGCGCATTGCAGTGACGCTCGAGTTCCTGGACGGGGATGCCTTCACGTCTGCAAGTCACCAAGGTTTGATGTATGCGAAGAGCGAAGGGGACCGTGGAATAGCCTTCCTCGCCCGCTTCTACGGCATCCTGAGCGTCGACGTGGAGATCCCATATGACCACTCCAGCCCGGGAAATTTCGACTTGAGCATGGAATTCGCGAACGCTCGCATAGCCGACGCCCAAGGAGTTCTGGGGCTGCTCAAGGACTTCGAATCCGGGTCGGTCGTGCAGGTGCTTTTCGAAGGGAAGAAGTTCCTCAAAGGTCTAACCACCGGGGAGGCGCAGGTTATAGACGCCGCAATGGAACTACTGATTGAGGACCTTGGCGTCCTAGAGCGAAAACTGAACGTGGCCTTCCGAGTTCCCGCCGAGCTAACTCACCGCGAGCGAGTCATGATTCGTGTTGCTCGCATCCTGGCGGACGGAATAGCGACATGGATGCCGCCCGAGACAAATCTGACTGGCACTCTTTCCGGGGAGACGGATGAGGGAATGGATACGCTGCTCTCCGGGGCTTGCGCGATTACCATGCCGCTACGGGCCTTTCCTGTCGAGATTCAGGGTAGTCGGCTTAGTCTTGGGCCCGCTGTTCTCTATCACCCGCATACAGCCGTTCACCATGCATCCGAACTCAGGAAGGCGTTCCAGAACGGCACGGCGGCTGGCCGTGAGGTTGTATTCACCCCGCAGGGAGAAAACCTCATCTGGGTCATGCCGGGAAGGCACGACGGGGAGAACATACTTCCGGATACCGTTCCATGGGACCTACCCGGTATCCCGATGCCCCACCTTGAAGGCCAGGCATCCCCGTCAGACCCATCAGCTCTTGAAGGGCCCTTCTAGCGGTCGATGCATCAGCACGGTTCGCGCACAAGAGACGGGAGTTGGGATTTGCTTGCCGGCGGATGTGCTATCGACTTCCTTTGCTGGATGCTTATATTCTTGCCAGCTGCTCCCTTAGGACCGTAATGACGGTAGGCAGGGCATCTTCATCGAAGCCTTCTGTTCTGAGTTCGAATCTGTGGAGGAAATGATTCTCTCCTCCTTCCGTCTTGCCATCGCGGTGGCGCCTTACTTCTTCGACCTTTAGCAAACCGTACAATTCCAAGGTTTTGCGGGCGCGTAAGTAAGGATCGCGGCCTATCCCGTAGTGGAGGAGTCTAGTTTCGGCTGGGATGCTTACAAAGGGACCAGCCAGACTTCCTTTGCCACAAGCGACCATAAGTAGAAGGGCGAGTTCGGAGTCCTCCAATACGTGGACCCAGGAATTCAAAATGAACCCGGACGGCAAGGTGGTCAGGGACTCCTTGGGGCCGGGCACTTTGTAGAGTTGTCGCTCCCCGCTGGAACCTCTCTCATCCAAAAGGTCATAATTTTCGAAGTCGCCGCGCTTGCCATCAGATCTGGGAAACTGAATGAGCTCCGCGGTCTCCAACCGCTTGAAGCTTGCCCTGACGGATCGGGCTCTCTTGTCCTTTGCTTCGAGTGTTGTCAGTCCGTGGCCCGCTCTCTCTGCGTCAGTTGCGACCAGATCGGTCCAGCCGGGGCGGTCGGTGTTCGCCACGATGGGCAGCCACTGGGGATGCCCTCCAGCTCTCATGGTCTTTTGAGCAATTGCCATGGCTGTGAGATAGATCCGGAGAGTTGAACCACGGCTTGATGAAATCTCGGTGCAAGGTGGGCGGAGTTCGCGCGGAGGAACCTTTCGGTCCGAGAAATCACCTACCGGCGCTTCTCGCCGGTAGACGAATTCGTCACGGAGACGGAACCCATGCGTGAGCAGGGGTCCTTTTCCCTGAAGAGTGTCAAGTGTCCTGGCCGAGCGTTCGACCGATACCCCGTAGTTGCCGCTTAGCCTGGCGAGTCTAGCTTCGTATGCCTGACGGTCCTTGGGCGTGGGGAAGCGGGAAAATTCAAGGTTCACGATGCTCAGTTTCGACGCCTTTCTACTTCTAAGATTGAACGTCTAAAGCCGCATGGTAATCTTCTAGACGTCTTCATACTGGCCTGTCTCACTTGCGGCTTTACCCGTCAGATCATTCTAGTGGATACACGCCACGATCGCCCATACAGTTCTACGTGTTCACCCGTTCGCCTCTACTCAGATATGTGCCACTATGCCTTCAGAACTTCGCGCCTACCTCGATGAGTCCTCTGCCAACCGCTCAGAAGACTCCCAGGAGTGAATATTGGCTTCTGTGGGCTCCACGTGTGGTGCGGGTCAGCGCCATCGCCCGGTAGCGAGACTGGCATGGTCGAGCACCACCGTTGGTGTGGTTGAGCACCACCTGAAAAGCTCC
>JBKJSR010000729.1:0-8846 GCA_046594355.1 Bryobacter sp. | reverse complement strand
CCGTAGTCGCGCAATCGAGCAACCCCACCCTCTCCTGATCGACGCCGAACGCCAGTTGCAGGAGTACCTCGGCAATTGGCGCAAAAGCTTCGATATTCCGCTCCGCCCTGCAGGTACCCCATTCCAGCAAGAAGTCTGGAAGCAGCTCTGCGAAATTCCCTTTGGCCAAACGATCTCCTATACGGAGCTTGCAAATCGTATGGGCAAAGCGAAGGCGGTGCGTGCAGTCGGGATGGCAAACGGGCGCAACCCGATCTCGATTCTAATCCCCTGCCACCGTGTCATTGGTGCCAGCGGGAACCTCACCGGCTATGGCGGCGGCCTATGGCGCAAGGAATTCCTCCTCCACCACGAAGGCGCACTGACTACAAAAAATTCCCAACAAGCGCTCTTCGAAAATCCAGCCCCCCATCAAGGAAAATCAGCAGATTTTACTGACTGATTGGCGGCTCACTGGGACGGCTAACCAAAGCAAGACTCGTACCAACTCCCGCAAGTGTGGCAACGGTGACTCCAACAATTATAGTTGTCGATAATCCGGCAGCACCAGCCACAGCACCCGCCGTTGCCGCAGCAGCACCTCCTCCAGCCGCAGCAGCACCTCCTGCACCTCCTCCAGCAGTCCCAGCCGCAGCAGTTCCAGCCGAAGTAGTCCCAGCCGCAACAGCCGGCGTTCCAGCCGACCCAGCCGCTCCCGCACCACTCTGGGCCTGCGCCATCAAATATTCCTTAACCACAAGCGTCCGCCGCCCCTCAGCCCCCGAATGCAGCAATTCCCCACGCGCCTGCACGCGCATTCCTTCATAGCTGCCCGGTCGCCCGCCCTGCAGCTCCGTCTTCAAACTCGTCACTTCATCCTCCAAAAAATAATGCCCATTCTCCCCCCAGACCTTCCCCGTCATTCGCGTATCCGCTGACTTCGCCGCACTTCCAACCGAAAACGACAGCGTCTCCCCAGGACGAACCATCGCCACCAAAACTCCATTCGTGCGCCGTACTTCAGTCGGAGTCGATGCCGCCGTCACAATCAGTTCCTCCGCCCGCGGTCGCGCAATCACCCCACCACCCGCCTTCACCTGCAATTCACCCGCGACAATATTCAGTTGCCGGTTCGGAGCAGGTATCGAATCAATCCGCGCTATACCCCCCTCCAGACTCACACTCTGCCTCTGCACGCTCATACTCGTCGCTGCTCCCAATCGCATCCGTGTCCCATCCGCCAGATAAAGTTGTCCGGAATTTCGCAAAGTCTCAAGCCGCGCACCAGGCAGCAGGTTCCCCGAACCCGAATGATCTGCACCGTTAATCCGGATCACCCCAGCCGACCACGCCACTGCAGGCGCATTCGCCGAAGAAAGTGCCGCCGCCGTTCTAGATTCGCCAATCAGCATCCCACATCCCGTCACCAAGGCAGCGAAACCGAATATGGATTGAAAAGTTTGTAGTTGCACGTTGTATAACCTAAAGTCCATATCGACCCCCCTCCCCACACCTTGAAAAAAATATTATAAAAATTACTCTCTTCCATCCAAGCCGCCCAGCCGATCAACCTACTGTGCCGAGGCCACCGAGCCTCCCAGTCCTGCTCTGCTGGCTCCTCTGCCTCATTGGTGCTTCAGCTTCCGCCAGTGCCGCCTGGCTCCTCTGGCTGGGAGCGCATTCCCCCACAATCCAAAATCTCGCATCCCTCACTCGTATCGCAAAAGTTTTGTCGATGCCTACGGCTGCGCATTCTCTCGCCCTCGCCGACCTCGATCCCGCGCGCGAAACGCATCACCTCAACACTGCCCTCGCCGAAGATCCACGCAATCTCACCGCCCTCCTTCGCCTCTCCCTCATCGCCGAATTCGCGGGAGACCACACAAAAGCCGCATCACTCCTCGATCAGGCCACCATCTACCACCACTCTTACAGGAGTTATATGGCGGCCCTCACTCAAGCCGCACGCTCCAAATGCCGTGATCGCGTCTCCCGCTTCGCCTCCCTCGCCCTCCAATACTGCCCGCGCGATGCCGACGGCGTCTACGCCCAACTGCTCGACCCCGATCAGGCCCTCGAGATCCTGGCAACTGCGTCCGAAAGCCGCCAAAACGACTTTCTCCGCTTTCTGCTAGGCCAGCGGCGGCTGTCGGACGCCCAAAACTACCAGGCCAAACTCAACGCATCCGCTTCCGTAGACCGCTACCGGCTCGAACTCTGCGATCTCCTCTTCTGGAACGGACAAAAGGCGGACGCCGCCACGCTCTTCACCAGCCTCCACCCGGAATTCGCCAAAACCGGCACTTTCAACACGCAACTGCGCAGCCGCCCCACCTCGCTCGCCTTCGACTGGCGCATCACCCAACATAAATCCGCCAAAATCGACTGGCGCCCCGGAGAGCTCGATATCAAGCTCGAAAATCGCGCTGCACCGCTCGAACTGTTGAGCATCTTTGTCGAAGCCGGACGCCGTTCGCCGAGCCGCGTCACCCCGCTCTGGAGAGGCGATACAGCCGGGCTCTCCTGGCAGATCGCCGCCGCCGGCCCCAACTGGAACCGCGTCTCCCTTAACTCGGCCGCCGGACCGCAGCACCGTTTCCAACTCCTGGAAGTCCACTTCGAATGAGATTCTCCTGGCGAGCCTCGCTCAGCCTCTGCACCCTCGCCTTCCTCCTCGTGAGCCTCGCCGACCGCAGCCACACGGTCTGGTTTGCCGCCCGCGCCCTCGCCTTCCTCGTCTGCCTGGTCCTCGCACGCACCGACCGCCCGGCCTTCCTCTACACCCTCGCCGCCGCCTTCGCCGCAATCGCCGCCGCCGGCTTCAACGGTTTCGATTTCGCCCTCGCCTGTCTCGCCTTCTCCAGTCTCAATCCCAAACTCCGTCACCTGGCACGCCTCTGCGCCTCAATCGCCTCGCTCGCCACCCTCAGCCTGCTCTACACTTACTTCGAGCCGGACTGGACCCCCGTCTTCTTCCCCTTCCACAACCGCAACCACTATGCCGTCTTCTGTGAATTCAGCCTCCCAGTTCTCGTCTACACTTGGCGACGCTCGCGAGGAAACCTCTATCTCTATATCGCCGCCATGATGCTGCTCGGCGCGCTCGCCGGCGGTTCCCGCGTGGGCGCGCTATTGCTGCTGCTCGAAGCCCGCGCTCTCGCTGCCGCCGTCCTCGGCCGCGAAAAACTCCTCTTCGCCGCCCCCGCCACCGCCATTGCCGCCAGCCTCTTCCTGCTGCTAGACGGCGGCGCTCGCATTACAGACCCCTTTGTCGGCGATCACCGCTTCGAGATCTGGCGCTCCAGCCTCCAGATGCTCGCCGCCAGACCCCTCGCCGGCTGGGGTGCCGGAGACTTTCCGCGCATCTACCCCGCCTTTGCCCTCTTCGACAACGGCCAGTTCGTCAATGCCGTCCACTCCGACTGGCTCGAATGGGCCGTCGAATTCGGCCTCCCCTCCACCCTCGGTTTTCTGGCAATCTTTTTGTGGTGGATACGAAAGTCGATCCACTTCTACCCGTCTTGGGGTATTCTCATTAGTGCGCTGCACGCGACGGTGGACTTTCCCTTCCATCTGCCAGCATTCCTGGTTTTCGCGGCCGCGCTAGCGGGGAGCATCCAGGCATATGGCCCAAGTATCGAAGCCGAATCCACAGATCGTCAAAGACGAAATCCTTGAACACCTCCGTCGCGAAGGTGTGGCTGTTTATCATGTTGAGCCCGAGATGTGGCCCAACGACCGGTCGGTTTGGTGGGATACCAATCGGGTCCCCGATTACAAGAAATTCCTGGTCACCGCCAAAAGCGCCGGTGCCAAAGTCATTCTCTATTTCGACCAGGACCTCACCGAAGAAACCATCGCCGACGCCGAAGACGCCCTCGAACTCGCCACCCTCGAGCCCGACGAATTCCGCGAGTATGCCCGCCGCATCGGCGAGCTTCGCTCCTACATCGGCTTCACCAACCGCCTCGGTATCGGTTACGCCAGCGAAGGCTTCTTCTACTGGTACGATCTTGAAGCCCCCTGGTACGAAGAGTTGATGGAGATGCTCGAGGAGTTGCAGCTTTCCCAGTTCCCTTTCAGCGCCGATCCCGGATTTGAAGAGGACGACGACGATGACGATGACCAAAAGCCGCCGCTGGGGAACTACTTTTCCAAAAACTAAACCCATGCGGCATGCCCGGCCTTAGCCCTCGCTGGGTCTTCTCCGTCGCCACGCCTGAACTGGCTGCGGCGGCCAAACTCCTGGTAGAGTCGTGCGCGCTCACGCCCGCCATCGCCACAGTCCTTCTGCGCCGCGGTTTCACAACGACAGCCGGGGTGCGGACCTACCTCAAACCCAGCCTCTCCGATCTCCTTCCCGCTGCTCAATTGCTCGGCCTCGACCAGGCCGTCGTACGCATCCGCACCGCCATCGCCAATCGCGAAAAAATCCTGCTCTACGGCGATTACGACGTCGACGGCACCAGCGCCATCGTCATCCTCAAGACTGTCCTCGATCTGCTCGGTGCCAGCGTCGAGGCCTTCGTCCCCCACCGCATTCTCGACGGCTACGGCATGAAAGAAGACCGCATCCGCGAGGCTGCCCATTCCGGCGTCCGCCTCATCGTCAGCGTCGACACCGGCATCCGCGCCCAGGACGTCGTCGCTACGGCAAGCTCCCTCGGCATCGACACCATCGTCACCGACCACCACCTCCCTGATGCCGCCATCCCCCCCGCCGTCGCCGTCCTCAATCCCAATCAGCCAGGTTGCAATTACCCCAACAAACACCTCTGCGGTGCCGGGGTCGCCTTCAAACTCGCCCAGGGCCTCCTCGAAGCCTCCACTCTCCCCGCCGCTAAACAACAGCGCCTCGTGGAATCCCTGCTCAAAATAGCCGCGCTCGCAACCGTCGCCGACATCGTCCCCCTCGAAGGTGAAAACCGCGCCATCGTCAAACTCGGCCTCGAAGGCATGGCCGAAGTCCACAACCCCGGCCTTCGCGCTCTACTCGACGTCTCTGGCATCAAACCCGGCACCATCCCCACCGCGCGCCAGGTCGGCTTCCAGATCGGCCCCCGCATCAACGCCGCCGGCCGCATGTCGAGCGCATCCGAAGTCCTCGAGCTCTTCTTCACCCGCGACCAGCCAACCGCCAACCGCATCGCCGCTTCGCTCGACGAACTCAATCGCGAACGCCAGCAAACCGAGCAGGAAATGCGCGAATCGATCTTCGGCGAAATCGAAGCGGACTCCGCCTGGGAACAACGCCTCGGCCTCGTGCTCTTTGGGGAAGACTGGCACCTCGGCGTCGCTGGCATCGTCGCCGGCCGCATCGCCGAACGCCACCGCAAACCCACCTTCGTCCTCACCCAGGTCGAGAAAGACGGCAAGACCCTCGTCAAAGGCTCCGGCCGCTCTATCCCCGGCTTCCATCTCCTCGACGCCCTCGAGTCCATGCGCGAGCTCTTCGAACAATTCGGCGGTCACGAACAAGCCGCCGGCGTCACCCTCACCCGCGAGCAACTCCCGCATTTTGTCGATGCTTTCGCCGCCTATGCCGGCACTCGTCTCGACGACGAATCGCGCCGCGCAAATATCGATATCGACGAAGTCGTCACCATCCCCGATGTCGGCCTCGGTCTTTACGAAGAGGTCCAGCGCATGGCACCCTTTGGCTACAAAAACCAGCCCCCCATCTTCGCCCTGCTCGACATCGAAGTCGCCGCCCCGCCGCTCGCCATGAAGGGCAAGCACCTCAAGCTCACCACACGCCAATCCGGCCGCCTGCTCATCCTCAAGGGCTGGAACGTTCCCGCCGCCTGGCAACAGCTCAAAGCCGGAGATCGCATCGACGCCGCCTTCCAGCTCGAGCACGATAGCTACGACGGCTGGTCTCCGATCCTCAAGGACCTGCGCCCCGCTTGATAAAGTAAAAGCGATGCAACGCCTACTCTGCTTCGTCCTGCTCGCGGCCATTCCCCTGCCCGCCGCTTCCTGGAAACAACTCTTCAACGGCAAGGATCTCAGCGGCTGGCAAATGACCGGCCCCGGCGCCTTCGTCATCGAAGACAGCCTCCTCGTCACCCAAGGCGGCATGGGCCTGCTCTATTACAAAGAGGAACCCTTCGCCAATACCACCCTCCGCGTCGTCTTCAAAACCATCGGCGCTCGCGGCAATTCCGGAGTCTACATCCGCCTTCCCGAAAAACCCCGCGACCCCTGGTATGGCGTCCACAACGGTTACGAAGTCCAGATCGATTCGGGTGGCGACGAATGGCACCGCACCGGTGCCATCTATTCCCTATCGAAGGCAGCCGGAGAATGGAAGCAGAATCCCGCCGGGGAGTGGAACACAATGGAGATCCACCTGAAGGGCAAAAAGACCACAGTGTTTCTGAACGGCAAAAAGGTCAACGAATACGTCGATGGACAACCGGTACCGGAGCGCAAGATGCACTACGAACCCGTCCGCGGACCCCGCCCCGATTCCGGCTACATCGGCATCCAGAACCACGACGCCAATACCAAAGAGATGTTCAAAGAGATCAGCGTCAAGCGCTAGCCTTTAGCTACGCGCGGCAATCGTACCACGACCGCTTAAATGCGCTCCTATGCCGGCAGCCTGCTTCCGCGATACCGGGCCGCCACCCTTAGCCGGTCTTGACAGTCGATGCAATAGTCGCATTCCGCAAGACACAAAACCTACTGGACAAACCAGCCCACAAGCTGGTCAACCCTTGCTGCCGCATTCCAATCCACTCCGGCATCTGGCCTAATTTTCGAGAATATCCCCTGCCGCTTCCAGCACCCGGCCATCCTTCATCCTGACCTTGCGGTCGGCGAAATCGGCCGCCTCGGGATTGTGGGTAATCATGAGGATCGTCTGGCCGTACTTCTTGTTCAGTCCGCTCATGATCTCGAGCACGGCAATCGAATTCTCGGTATCCAGATTCCCGGTCGGCTCATCCGCCAGCAGGATCTTTGGCTTGCACACCAGCGCCCGCGCAATCGCCACCCGCTGCTGTTCGCCGCCGCTCATCGCACGCGGCTTGTGGGTCAGCCGATCCATCAGGCCCAGCGTATGCAGCACTTCCTGAAACCAGGGCGCATTCAGATTGGAAGTCTTGGCGAGCGCTTCCGCCAGCGCGATATTGTCATACGCATTCAGCGTCGGCAGCAAATTGTATTTCTGAAACACAAAGCCCACCGTGCCCCGCCGCAGCATCGTCCGGTCCAGATCGGACATCGCCAGCAAATCTGCACCCCCAAGATGAATCGACCCGCTCGTTGCCGGCGTCAATCCACCAAGTATGTTGAACAGCGTCGACTTGCCACTTCCCGAATGGCCGACTATAGCCAAAAATTCGCCATCGCCAACGCTCAGGTTCACGCCACGCAACGCATGTACATCCACCTCGCCTTGCCGGTACGTTTTCTTCAGATCGCGGATCTCGATCAGCGGAGCCTTACTCATACGCCAGCGCCTCGATTGCATCTTGCCGGGCTGCCTTGTAGCCCGGATACAGCGCGCCTATCAGGGACGCAATGATCGCCACCAGCATCGAGATAGGCCACCATTCATAAATGATCTGCATCTGCAGGCTCGCCGGTACCAGCGCCGCAATCAGCCACTGCGTCGCATAACTCAATGCCACTCCGACGCTACTGCCCACGATCGACAGCGCAATCGTCTCGCGAAACAGCAACTGGATCACAAAGAACGGCGTAGCCCCCAGACTCTTCAAAATGCCAATCTCGCGCGTCCGCTCCAGTACAGCCGTATAGAGGCTCAAAAAGACCACCAAAAAACCGACGATGACGCTCAATCCCACGATCACATTCAAAAACGGCCGCAAGCCCGGAGCATTGTCGATGCTGATCAGCGACGTAAATTCTTTCATCGAGTAAATCGGATAATCCTTCGTTGCCGGCAATGCCTTCAAATGATCCACCACGGAATCGACATGTTTTGGATCGTCCACCCGCAAGTAAATCTGACTGTACTTGCCCGTATTGGCGGTCAGTTCCTGCAGAACATCCAGCGGCATGAAAATGCGGCTCATTTTGCCGCTCTCCACCACTCCCGCCACATTCCATTCCCGGTTCATCAGCGTCACCGGCTTGCCTGCGCTGAGCTTCCTTTGCGCCGCATAGAATTCATCGACGATCACGTCTTTGTTCGTTTTCCAGGGGCCGCCCTGCTTATAGACAAAGCCACCGCTGAACTTGTTGAACTTGTCCAGATCGATGCCGGTTGCACTGTTCAGAAAGCCCTCCATACTGTGTACGGTTATGCCCAGCGCATCGCTCACATGCGGTTGCTCGAGAAGATACCCTACCATGGCTTCCTTCATCGATGGGGCGCTTACAGAGAGCACGCTGGTATTCGGTGGACGAACGATGATGTCGGCGCCAACGCCGCGGCTCCGCTGCTGAAAGTCGTTCAGCATGCCATGGCTCATTCCCACAAGGGTAAGCATCATATTTACCTGAATGGCAATGGCGAATACGACCAGCAGTGTCCGGATCGGCCTGTGCTTCAGGTTTTCTAGGACGAGTTTGTTGATCAATTCTTGATTGTAGCCCGTGAGCTGGGAGCCCAAAGAAAAAAACGGCCCGCCTCGAAGCCAATTCCGCAGGCGCAAACATCGCCTTCCCGGCACCGGCGGCAGTCACGCGCTCCAGCCCCGCGAGCTCCAAACCGGGGACTAGTGTGGCAACCACCCCCTCCTTGAAGATAGAATTCACTTATGCAACGCCGCACCTTTATCCCTACCGCTCTCGCCGCTTCCCAGGTTCGTGGTGCCAATGAACGTGTTCGTCTCGCTCTCGTTGGCTGCGGTGGCAGAGGCCGTTATGTCGCCGGCTTCGCCAAAGAAAAT
>JBKJSR010000636.1:0-26131 GCA_046594355.1 Bryobacter sp. | reverse complement strand
GCTGATGTAGTCGGTGATCCGGCTGCCGGCCGGCAAGGACGCAATCGTACGAGCCATTCCGAGGGCCTCCAGTCCCTAAAACAGAATAGCATGAAAATGTTCTAAGTGAACAGTATTTGGGCTAAGCGCGGCCACGCATCGGTGTTGCCGTTCCGCTTCGCAAGGTCCGAATACGACTGGCAAGGCGGAGATGCGTGAATTGCATCGAATGCGGCGATAAATTTGAGATCGATCGACATTGCGGCCGCCTGGATAAACGGAAGCGGATAACGCGGTACCCGATATCGCTCCACCAACGCAACAGAATAAATCGGGCAGCCGCCTTCGTTTCCTGCTGCTAACGAACCCAAACCGCCCACACCACTACCGCAAAAGCGACCACCACACCGCGCGGCAAAGTCCGTCCCAGCCCGCTCCTCACATCCAGTTCCGGCCTGCTCTCATACGGTGCCTTCCCCCTTAGCAGGCTGGACAAAACAAAGCCAACTCGCTTCACCGTCTCCCCCACTACACCGCGCGACAAAACAAAGCCCAGCGCCACCACTCCACCCAGAACCGCGTTTAGGATAAAAAATCGAAGCCAGTCGTCCACACCCATCAGCGCCCCAAGCGCCGCCATCAGCTTCACATCCCCGCCACCGGTTGCCCGCAACGCAAAGAGCGGCAAATGGATCGCGAGCGCCAAAACCAGCCCTTTCAGCGCAAAAGGAATCTCATTCAGCATCAGCGCCGCCACCAGCCCTCCCAGGCAAAGCCAGTTCGGGATCCGCCGCTCGCGCCAGTCCCACAAGCCGGCCATCAAGGCCAACACAAAAATCACGCCCAATCTGGCAACGTCAATGTCCAAGTTCACTGCAACCTTTCCATCCGCTACTCTATGTCCAGCTCTCCGCAGCCTCGCCCGTTATTGCTTACATCCCTCACACCCGACGGGCCACACAATTCAAAGCCTTGGGCGCAAGCTCGTTGCTCTTCATCGGCCGACACGCCCTACGTAAGCGCCGGCCTCTTCAGATGCCAGTTGGTGCGCTGCTGAAATTCTTTGCCCACGGCAAGCAAAGCATTCTCCGTGAACGCCCTGCCCATCAGCGTGATCCCCACCGGCAAGCCTTCCACCAATCCACAAGGCAAATTCAAAGCAGGCAAGCCCGCCAAATTCCCTGCCGGAATATGTCCCATCAATCCCCGCTTGCGGCCCTCTGGAGCTGGCGGGCGCGGCGCATCGAGGGCCACTTCGATCCGGTTCGCAATCCCCATACGGGTAGGCGCGACAATCATGTCCAGGTCGGCGAAAAATTCCGAAAACGCCGTTAGCAACAAGCGCCTCACGCGCATCGCCTTCAGGTAGTCTTTCGCAAGCACATCCCCGCAAGCCTTCAACCCGGCAATCTGCTTCTCGTCGGCCAGCTCGTCCACTTTTCCGCTCGCTACCAATTCCTCGAAGATACTCCCCGCCTCGGCCTGCATAATCGTGCTCACCAGCGGGCCATACGGAAAGTCCGGCATTTCAACTTCCCTGAGCTTCACACCCAAACCCTTCAGCGCCTCAAGCGCAGCGGCATAAGCACTTCGCGTTTCCGGCTCCGCCCATTCTTCCCAATCCACTCGCGCAAAACCAACGGTGTATTCAGTCATCGGCCGCGCAAACTGAGGTGCGTAATAGAACGATTTGCCGGCGCTCATCGGGTCCCGGGCGTCTCCGCCGGCAATCACTCCAAGGATGATGCCGCAATCCTCAGCCGTCCTCGCCATCGGGCCAATCTTGTCCAGTGTCCAGCTCAACGCCATAGCTCCAGCCCGGCTCACCAATCCATAACTGGGGCGCAATCCGGTCACTCCACAAAACGCCGCCGGCGTCAGAATGCTGCCACTCGTTTCGCTGCCAAGCGCAAAGCCCACCAGGCCTGCCGCAACCGCCGCGCCACTTCCGCTCGATGATCCTCCCGCCCACCTCGCCTTGTCCCAGGGGTTCAGGCAAGGCCCGGTCAGCGACGCCTTCGCGTAGCGGTAGCCGGGGCCTCCCGCGAGTTCCACCATCGCCAGCTTGCCGATCAATACCGCCCCCGTATTGTCGAGTTTCTTCAACACCGTTGCCGGCTCTTCAAACTGCTGCGTCGCATAGGGCTTTGCGCCCCAGGTAGTCGGATGATTCGGCCAGGCCAGCAGATCCTTCGCCCCAAACGGCACACCCTGCAGGCGGCTCCGGAAGCGCTCAAGCTTGCGCTCTTTATCCACATCCTTCGCTCGTTTCAACGCCTCTTTCCGTAAACTCAAGGCGAGCGCATTGTGTTCCGGCCCCCGCTTCTCAAGCCGGTCGAGAAACGCCTTCGTCAATTCTTCTGCGGAATAATCGCCCTTGCGCCACCCGGCATTCAGGCTTGCCGCAGAAGCAAAAAATAGATCCTCGCCTGCAATTGCCATATGCTACGCCTTGAATTGGAAAGCCGGTTCAATGGCCATCGGAACCTTGATCTTCTCGATCGCCGTGCGATTCAGCGTCATCGCCCGTCGCACCTGCTCAAGGGGTGTATCCTCCTGGGCTTCCACACGCATAGCCGTCGGCACCGCAACCGCCGCCATCAGCATCTCTCTCCGCTTCAACTTCACTTCAGTGCCTCCCGTGCCGCCTTTTCCATTACGCTCAGCGGCGCGCTCTCGCCCGTCCAGATTTCAAACTGCTGTGCCGCCTGCGTCAGAAACATTTCCAGCCCCGGAATCACTTCCGCCCCCTGCGCCTTTGCCCGCTGCATGAGCTGTGTCTCGAGCGGATTGTAAACCATATCGAAGATCACCTCGGCCGGCACAACCCCATCAAAGAAACACTCGTTCACGTGAGGCCACATGCCCATCGGCGTCGCATGCACAAGCGCATCGTATTTCTTCCCATTCAGTTGTTCCCTCAACATCGGCTCGGCGCCGCACATCTTCGCGAGCGCCCGCACGCGATCCGGATTCCGTCCCGTAATCACTACCTTCGCACCGGCATCGCCCAGCGCAAACGCCGCACTCCGCGCCGCCCCTCCATTGCCCACCAGCAACACCGTGCTGCGGTTCAGCTTCACGCGCTTCGCCAGAGGCTTGGTCACTGCCGCGGCATCCGTATTCGTGCCACGCCACTTTCCCGCCTTCTTCCACACCGTATTCACCGCCCCAATCCTCCGTGCCAGCGGATCGATCACATCGAGATAGCGCATGATGCGCAGCTTGTGTGGAATCGTCACGCTAAAACCCTGCACCGGCAACGATTCGCAAAGCGTCAAAAAATCTTTCAGATGCGCCGGCTGCACAAGAAAAGGCAAATACACCGCATCCAGTCTCCTCGCCTGAAACGCCCGATTGTGTACCGCCGGACTCAGCGAATGCCGCACCGGATCCGCCACCACACCATAAATTTTCGCGGCCTTCGTGATCTTGTCGATCCGGTAAATCTGCCGCAACATCCTCGCACTGATCTGGCCCGCCGCCGTACCCTCTACTGAATTCGGTGCCGCATAGGTATAAATGCTGCCCTGCGCATTGCACAACACGCGTGTCGCAAATCCCACCTCACCCATAGCGAGCAGAATCATCGGCACCTTCGGGTGCGCCTTCTGCAGCCCCAACACCTTCGCCGCATCGCTCGGCTTCTTGGCCGTCGTTACCAGCTTGTAGGCATCCGCCGGCACCTTCATCATCCTGCTCAGCACCGGCTCCAGCAGCGGCGTGCCTTCGTAGTTGTGCCAGCTCACAATCAGGTGTGCCTTCGCCCTCATATGTTCCAGCCTCGAAGTCGTCTTCTCGGCCGTCTCGATCTCCACATCGATCGCCTGCGCTCCGGCGTCGATCGCCGCATCCAGAATCTTCATCTGGTCTTCGATGACACCGTTATACTTTCCGTGGTTCTGGTGCCTGCGGCAGGTTGCCAGCAGCGCGACTTCCGGATGCTTTGCGAGAAAGACGCCAATTGCTTTTACACCTGCTTCCGGGCGGGCGAGGTAGTCGAGACGAAACTCCAGAAAGTGTTCCCCCGCGGCAACTTCTTTCTCTGCTTGCTCAAGCAATTTTTCGACTGTAGGTAAACCCAAGGCGATGCAAACCTTGGGCAATGCCGCACGAGTATTCATAGGTTAAAAACGTCCCTTAGCTTATCACCGCAGGGTTAGCTTCCTCCTTGGCCTTTTGCTCTGCGAGCTGCAGCTTCCAGGCGTCGAGCAATGCAGCGGGGTGCCGCACTCCAAATCTCGCAACCCCCAATTCCTTCAGCGCCAACACCTCCGCGAGACTCTTCCCGTCCACCATAAGCTTCAACTCCACATAAGGCGCACACTTACGAAGCAATACTTCAATCTGTTCTGCGCGATATTCACTCGCGCTCAACATCGCCACCTCGCTCCGCTTCGCCATCTTGCACAAAATCACAAGCCTCTCTTCATCGAGAACAGACATGTCCACGCTTACCGTCAATGTCGCGCTCCCCTCCACGCAAGTCTTCTGCAACTGCATCAATTCAATCTCGATGTACTGAAACTGCCGGCTCATCATCTTCGAAAGATTCAGCTTCGCCTCCACATCCACGGCGCCCCGGCGCAGCATGTCTCTTACTTCAAACTGCTTCACGGCCGTAGTCGCATCCCCAGGTGCCGCGCTCGTTCTGCTCCCCAGCCTCACGCCATTGCCCATCCACTCTTTCGCCAGATCGAGATCGCACGGCCGCACCACAACACTCCTCACCTCATACGATTGCGCACGCATGCAACCCTCATGCACCTGCTCTTCCGTCATCAACGGACTCGACAAGTGATAGTCGACCAAACCAGCCAGATCGCGGTATTCCATTCTTTTAGTTATATAAGGGATTCATGCCCCGTCTCTTGCTACTCACTTTCATCGCCGCGCTCGCCTTCGCCGCAAAGCAGCCCCTCACCCACGAATCCATGTGGCTCATCAAGCGTGTGGGTGCTCCAAACCCCTCTCCAGACGGCAAGTGGGTCGTCTTCAGCGTCGTCGAGCCCGCCTACGATCCAAAGGATCAAACTGCGGACCTCTGGCTCGTAGCGGGTGATGGCGCAAGCGCTCCCCGAAAGATCACCCACACCCAAACGGCCGAATCAGGCGTCGCCTGGTCCCCCGATAACAAGCGCATCGCCTTCACCACTACCCGCGAAGGCAACACCGATTCTCAAATCTACATCCTCGATATTCTGGGTGGTGGAGAAGCCCAGCGCTACACTGCAATTCCTGGCGGTGCCAGCGACCCCCGCTGGTCCCCCGATGGCAAGCGCCTCCTCTTCACGGCATCCGTCCAGGGTCCAAATGTCACCAGCCGTAAATCCAACGCCCGCGTCTACGAAAGCTTCCCCATCCGCTACTGGGACCACTGGCTTGATCGCAGACACACTCACATCTTCGTCATCGACGACAAGCCCGGTGCCACAGCCAAAGACATCCTCGCCGACACAAAATGGTCCACCACCCCTGGTATGGCCGGCTCGCTCTCAACCTCCGGCGAAGACCTCAACCCCGCCTGGACTCCAGACTCGAAATCCATCGTCTTCCAGTCCGACATCAACCAGCACGAAGCCGCCTTTGCCATCGTCAAGACCAAAGTCTTCCTCATCCCCGCTGAAGGCGGCGAACCCCAGCCCCTCTCCAGTGGTCTCTATTCCTACGGCAACCCCAAATTCCGGCCCGACGGCAAAGCCCTCTATCTGCTCGAAACCCGCGAAGGCGTAAACAAAGCCACCTATAGCATCAACCGCCTCGCCATGATCCCCTGGCCCCAGGGCGGCGTCCCAAAGACGATCACCGAAAACATCGACCGTTCCATCGACAGCTTCGTCTTCACGCCCGATTCCAAATCCATCTTCTTCGCTTCCGACAGCGCAGGCCTGGGCAAGCTCTTCCGCATTCCCGCCGAGGGCGGCAACCCCAACGAACACCCACAAAAAACCGGCAACTATGCGAACATCTCGATCGGCGGTAACACCATCTACGCCAACTTCGATAGTGCCACCCAGCCGACTGAAATCCATAGTATCGATTCCGCCAAAGGCCAGCTCAAAACCATCACTCATTTCAACGAAGCAGCCGTCGCCGACCTCGACCTCTCCGCCCCCCGCCATTTCTATTTCACTTCGAAAAAGGGACGCATGATCCACAACCTGTTGATCACCCCTCCCGACTTCGACGAGAAGAAAAAGTACCCGCTCTTTGTGCTCATCCATGGCGGCCCCCACGGTATGTGGAAAGACCAGTTCTTCCTCCGCTGGAATTACCACCTGATCGCGTCTCCCGGCTACGTCCTGCTCCTCACCAATTACACGGGTTCCACCGGCTTCGGCGAAAAATTCGCCCAGAACATTCAGGGCGACCCATTAGCTACCCCCGGCGAAGAACTTAATGAAGCCGCCGACGAAGCGCTCCGCCTCTTCCCCTTCGTCGACCCCGCCCGCCAGGCCGCCGGCGGAGCCAGCTACGGAGGCCACCTCACCAACTGGCTTCAGGCCACCACCACCCGCTACAAATGCCTCGTGAGCCACGCCGGCCTGATCAACATTGAAACGCAGTGGGGCACCAGCGACACCATCTATTCGCGCGAGCTCACCAATGGCGGTCCCGTCTGGCAACAAGGCGAAATCTGGCGCAAGCAGAATCCCATCCGCTTCGCGGCAAATTTCAAAACGCCAACTCTGGTTACGGTGGGCGAGCGCGATTTCCGCGTCCCGTTGAACAACTCCCTCGAATATTGGAGCGTTCTCCAGCGATTACGCATCCCCTCAAAGCTGATCGTCTTCCCCGACGCCAACCACTGGATTCTCAAAGCGGAAGACAGCCGCTTCTTCTATCGGGAGCTTGCCGACTGGCTGAAGCGCTGGCTCAACTGAGGCAAAGGCGAATGTCATTGAAATTCGGTGCAATGGCCTACTTGCAGAGAATGGTCAAAGTGCCGAGGAAAGGTCTGTATGTGTAAAATCGTTTCCTTTGAAAAGGAGCGGCAGTCCGGTTGATTTCGCCAGCGCGTAAACGAAGCAGTCTCCGTAGTTCAACCCAGCTTTAGTTTTGCGGCCTTTACCGTAGATCGCAAACGCGTCGATGGCGAGCTGCACGTGGAGTGGGCTCACACTTTCCACTTCAATCCCTGCTTCTTGAACGAGGGCATGAAGCTTATGCGCCGCCCTCGGCCCATGCCGGTGTACCATCACAATTCCTGCCTCAATCAGAGTCGCGGCTGAAATTAAAGCACCATCGGCTTCCGCCAGAGCGGTGGCATATTTTGCTGCATCCGGCTCGCCCTCAAGGATCGCGAGCAATGCGGAAGCATCGACGACAATCACTTCGGAAGGCCACGCTTATCGTAGAGCATGTCCTCGGGCTTGCGGCGGTCGATCACTGGCAACGCAGCGCATTCACGCCCAATCTTGAGAATGCGATCGACTAAAGCTGCTTTGTCGTTCCGCTTCCGTAGGCGATGCAGCCGTTCGGTTATGGCGCGGTCCACAGCTCCGGTCATCGTTTCGCCCGCAAGGCGCGCAAGCTCTTGAGCGCGGCGATGGGTTTCTTCATTCTTTATATTCAGGCTCATTGGTTGTGGTAGAACGCCAAACTAATTCTACCATTCCATGATCCGATCGGAACTGTTCGAGCTTGTTGCCCGGCAACCAACCCCATTTCGCCAGGCACCAAAACCCAACCCGCTGTACTCCGCCTGTCTCATCGTCAAAAGCCGTTCGCGAAGCCACTATCGAATCCTTCCCCTCAACTTGCCAATCCACCAATGCTCGAAGATCGCCGATCACATCACCCGCTTTCTCAAAGCTGTTGACGACAGCAACACGAGAGTATTTCGCGCCGAACAATCAGGGCGCGGCGCTCAGCAACTGGAATCCTTTACAGCGTTGCGCCTAGCTGACGGATACGGGCGAATTGCCGCAGGATCTCCGGCTCCTCTTTGGCTTCTGCGAGCGGGCTGAGTTGCTCTTCGATGTAGTGCCAGTCGAGCGTTTTGTCGTGCCGGATGTCGATGGCGCGCGAGGCGAACAGCTTCATCACCATCAGATCCTCGGCGGAGCAGTTGCGGTGTTCGAGCTGTGGCTCAAACTCGAAAAGTGTGGCCCGTTGGACTACGAGATCTTCGAAGGGCAATGCCCCAAGTGAAATATCGATACCGATGCCACTGGGCAAGATGACGAGTCGTACTCTCGATCAGAGTGCGAATTGAGCTGCGCCGGGGTGACGAGGAGCGTAGTGGGAGAGCAGTGCTTCGATGAAAAGGGTTTCGCGGCCGAAGTCTGTCAATAGCGTCAGGTCGGCGTAGCGTCTGACGCGCGCCCGATTCTGCCGATGAAACAAGAACGCCAGCCTTGTTTCTCGCAGAAACCTTGCAGTTCGGCGGCCGCCTCGAGGATGGTAATCATTGGCGCAGTTTCGCCAAATGGCGTTGCATCTCGACCAAGCCTGGCGATTCGTCTGGTCGCTGGGTGCGCGCTGCGTGTTCGAAAGCAGGAGCCAGCAACCTCAGCGACAGCAGGTTGTCTTCGTCGCGCACTTCACGCAAGCGAATCTTCTCAAGCTCCGGGCCGACTTCTTTCCAAGTCTGCACCCATCGCCGGATCATCTCCTTCTCTGTCCTTTCTCCATGATCGCCTTGCACGGCACGCTCAGCACCGGGAACAACGGCGATCCGCAGGGGCTTGGCCCTCCGGGGCGTGGTGCCGATAAACGATCCAATCCGAACCCGCCGGCAGCGGCTAGCGTTGCAATGCTGCCCCTTTGCGCGACTTCAGCAAACACATACGAAGAAGAACCCATTCAAGCCGCCCTACTGCAGCGTGCTCGCGCCTTGCACACCCATCGAACTGTCGGCCACGTTCTTATTCACGTAATCGTCCAAGTTGATCACGTAGGTTTCCTTCGCGTCCAGCAGCACCGGCGAATGCGTGGCGCAAATGATCCGGAATTTCTTCTGGTCCACCAGCTCCATCAGCATCTTCAAAATGCGCCGCTGGTTGCTCGTCGACAAAGCCATCTCCGGCTCGTCCAGCAACAGCACCGTACCTTCCGGCAGCGCCGGAAAGTTTTCCCGAAACATCGCCAACATTACCTGGCCATGGCTAGCCATCTGCAAAAACTCCACCATCTGCGGATTGTCCTGAAACAGCTCCAGTTGCATCCGCGGATTGTGCTGCTCGGCGTCAAACAGATAGGGCTTACCCAAAACCACCTTGCCTGTATCGAGGCGATAGACAAAGCCATCCACCTGCTCGCCCTTCATCGCGTAGAGAATCGAATGCAGCAAAGTGCTCTTGCCGCTGCCATTGTCTCCCGTCAACATGATCAACGGATACGACAGGTCGATCACCATGGGCATATGAAAGTTCAGGTTTACGAAAACCGGGTGGGACAGAATTTTTAGAAACATGGGGTCTGATGTCACTTGCTTGTACTCTTCTCTCCAGAGTAGCGCTCGTGAGGCACTTCGTCAGGATCAAATCCCATTCGCCTCACTTCTTCCATCGCCGCAAAATATTCGCCCAGATCCTCAGCCCCTCTCAAAAGACCTTGCGCCATCTTCAGCCGCGAATCCGCATCGGGGTTCAATACCTTCGCTAAACGCAGACGGATCACCCCCTCCGTTTCGCTCACCAGCAATAAACAACCGTCCACCATGCTCAATTTTTTGCGCATCTTTGCCGGGATCACAATCGTCCCACGCTTCCCCATCTGAATAAATACCTCAGTCATGATATCAGAATATCTGAATATCTGAATATCAGAGCCCTAAATCAACCCGATCCGCAACAAAAGCGCTGTCTGATTGGGATCTCGACCCATAAAACTCCGATAAAGATCCTTTGGCTCCTCACTGTTTCCCTTGGCAAGGATCTTCCGTCGAAAATCCCGACCGGTCTCCCCGTTCAAAACCCCTTCCTCCTGAAAGCGTGAAAACGCATCCGCATCCAGCACTTCCGCCCATTTGTAACTGTAATATCCGGCCGCATAGCCCACCGGCCCAGAGAACAGATGCGTAAAGCCGAGGATCATGCCGTAGTTCTCCGGCAATGGAATCGATGTAAACCGCTGCAAAACGGCATTCGCCATGGCTAACAAATCCCGTTCGATCTTCGGGTCAAATTCCGTATGCAGCGTCAAATCGACCGTCGCAAATCCCAATTGCCGCATCTGCGCAGAAGCCCCCCGATACTGCCGCGCCCGCTTCATTTTCACAAACAGCTCATCGGGAATCGGCTCGCCTGTCTCAAAATGCCGTGCAAAAAAATCAAGCGCCTCCCGCTCCCAGCACCAGTTTTCCATAATCTGGCTCGGTAATTCCACAAAGTCCCACGGAACATTCGTACCGCTCAGCCCCCGTAGCGGCACCTCGCTCAGGCAGTGGTGCAGCAAATGCCCAAACTCATGAAAAATCGTCTCCACTTCCCGGTGCGTCAGCAGCGCGGGCCGCTCCGGCATCGGCGGCGTCATGTTGCCGCAAATCACGCCCAAATGTGGAGCAAAGCTGCCATCCGCCTGTGGACCACCCGTCCTGACAGACTCCATCCACGCGCCTCCACGCTTCGATTCCCTCGGGAACCAGTCAGCATAAAAAGCCCCGATCATTCTCCCGTCTGAATAGATCTCGCAATACTTCACACTCGGCTCGTATACTTTCGCATCCGGAAGCTCCCGCACTTCAATCCCAAAAAGCTTCTCGCAAAGTTCAAACATTCCGGCGACCACCCGGTCCACCGGGAAGTAGGGCCGTAGCGCTTCCTCATCAAAGTCGTAAAGTGCTGCCCGTTGCTTCTCTGCGTAATACCCCATATCCCAAGGATTGAGCACCCGGCCGCTAAACGCTTCAAGCGCTACGTGCTCCTCGGCAAACTTCTCCCTTGTAGCGCTCTCCAGGTCCGTAACAAATTCCATCGCAATGACACCTCGCTGCGCCATCCGGTCAGCCAATACGAAATCGGCAAACGTAAAATAGCCAAGCAGATGCGCCTTCTCCCGCCGCAGCGTGAGAATCTGCTTCATCAACTCCCGATTGTCAAACTCCCCCGACGTTGCCCTTGCGTTATAACCCTCCCACAAAGCGCGACGGATCTCCGCATCGTCCAGATAGGTCAAAATCGGCAAATAGCTGGGAGCTTGCAAGGTGAAGCGATAACCGGTTTTTCCTTTCGCTTCCGCGCTTCCCCGCGCTGCAGCTACCGCCCCCTCGGGCAATCCTGCTAGCTTCGACTCGTCATCCACCATCAATTCAAAAGCATTGGTTGCATCGAGGACATGCTGAGAAAATTTGGTACACAGCGCCTGTAGTTCAACGTCAATCGCCAGCGCTCTTTTCTTTAATTGCGGCTCAAGCTCCGCTCCATGCCGGCGAAACGCATCCACCTGCTTCGTCAAAAACCGTTTTTCAATCGGCGCCAGCCCGTCTGGCGAAACAGCTTGTATCGCAGTCCAGAGTTTGGGATTCAGCGGAATTGAGGAATAGAACGAACTCACTTCGGGATCGATCACCTGAATCGCTTCGCGCAACTCCGGCGAGTTCGAAACACACTCCAGGTGCCGCACCACCGCCATCGCATTCTCCAAATAGATAGTCGATTCATCGAGCGCATGAAGCGTATTGGAAAAATCGCGAATTCCTTCAAAATCGGCAATCGCATCCACGTTCTGCTGCGATTCCGCCAGCAACTCACGCACCGCCGGAACAATATGTTCCACCCGAATCTCATGAAACGGGATCTCGAAAGGCACTCTCAGTAATGGGTTCATACGGTCTCCAGCATTTCCTGCATCTTCCCGGCGGCAATTTCGCAAGCGTAAAGCGGGGCATCGTAATGCGTGACGATGCGCACCAGCGTCGGGCCGAAAGCGCTCATCAAAACTCCCCGCATCTTCATCCGCGACGCAAACTCGACAGCACTCAACCCCGTCCCCGCCACATCAAAAATTATAATATTCGTGATTACCTTCACCGGATCCAGCGCAATCCCCGGCATTGTCGCCAGCCGATTGGCCACCATCCGGGCACTGAAATGATCTTCCCCAAGCCGCGCCGGCATTTTTTCGAGCGCAATCAAGCCCGCCGCCGCTAAAATCCCCGCCTGCCGCATTCCGCCGCCCAACCGCTTACGATACAGCCGTCCACGATCGATCAACTTCCTTGGACCCACCAACATGCTGCCAACCGGTGCGCACAACCCCTTCGAAAGACAAAACATCACCGTATCGACCTTTGCGGCAATTTCCGCCACAGGTCTTCCCAACGCGGCCGCCGCATTAAAAATCCTCGCCCCGTCCATATGGACAGGCAAGCCCACCCCGTGTGCCCCAGCGCAAATCTCATCCAGTTGCGCTTGCGGGTAAACCGTTCCCCCGCCAACATTGTGAGAATTTTCCACCTCAATCAGACCCGTCGGCGCTGCATGTGGCCCCAAAGGACGAATCTCCGCCTTTACTTTCGCCCAGTCCAGCAACCCATCGCTTGTCGGAATCGCCCGAGCCACGCAACCCGCAAACCAGGCCATCATCGACAATTCATAGTTCAAGATATGCCCGCGCGAATCGCAAATGATCTCCTGTCCATGCTCGGTGTGAACTTTGATTGCAATCGTGTTCCCCATAACGCCGGATGGCACAAAGAGCCCCGCCTCCTTACCCAAAACTTCCGCCGCACGTTCTTCCAGACGATTCACCGTCGGGTCTTCGCCGTAAACGTCGTCCCCCACTTCAGCGCTCGCCATCGCCTCCCGCATCTCCGGAGTCGGCCGCGTCACCGTGTCACTACGCAAATCTATTATTTCCATCTTTCACTTCCTCCATCCAACGGCAGCAGCTTCGCCACCGCCCACTGCATCTCCCGCGTCGGCCTCGTCTTCGTATCGCGTCCCACGTCTAAAATTTTCATCATTCACTTCCTCCATCCAACCGCTCCATTTTCACCAGATCAGTCTGTCCAAAATCTCCGCCACTGTGTACAAGCGTCAGCCCGCTCAACCGGGCGTACGAATAACAGATGCAATCGCCAAAATTCAAAGCTGCCGGATGCCGCCCCTTGCCAAAGCGAAGAAAAGCGCTCAATGCAACATCGGTGTGCTCGCGTCGAAACTCCAGGAACTCAGCTTGGCATTCACGCAAAAATCCATCCAGCGAATGCCGCCCATCGCGATTCCGTTGCGACAACACCATACCCGCCTCTAGCACCATCGGGGCACCCACTGCCACGATCCGTGATAGACCAATCAATTCCTTCAACCGTTCAACGCCATTTTCCTGCTGCACGGCACAAACCAACGCTGAACTATCCAGCAAAATCATACGCCGTCATGACCATAGCCCAGAATTTCTTCTTCTTCGACTTTGCCTAATGTTCGTCCACGCATTTCCGGCTCAAGATAAGGCCAAACCTCCTGCTCTAAAAATCCGAATGCCCGATCAGCCTTGTTACTTGCTACAACGTGTAGCCGCAGCCGCTGCTTGCGCTCCTCGAGCGCCCGCCGAATGGCTTCCGTCTTTGTTTCCTGGCTAAGTTCCGCCACTTCGGCGGCAAGGCGTTCCACTTCAGCATTCTTGATATTAAGAGCCATACACCATTATTCCCCCTAAGATAAATTTTACACCACCCTGAGACTAATCTTCCAAAAACTCTTGAAACACCTCATTCGAAACCAATACCCCGCGCGGCGTCAAGCGGACCCGCTCCCCTTGCCATTCAAGCAAACCCTCGCCAACCAACCGCGAAATCTGCTCACCAAACCGCGAGCCTGCCTCCACACCTTCACTCAATCGCAACCCCACCCAATACTTTTCATTCTCCGGGTCGGCCAATTCCCTCTCCAAATTCACCTCAGCTCCCAGCGCATAAGCTTTTACATCTTCCACATTCTGCCAGCGCCACTTACCGTCAAAGGAATGAGCATCGGCACCAAAGCCCACATAAGGCTCAAGCCGCCAATACTTCAAATTGTGAATGCTTTCGTGCCCGGGCTTCGAAAAATTAGAAATCTCATAACGTTGTATCCCAGCCGCTGCTAGCCTTTCCACTGCCCGCTCATAAAATTCCGCCTGCAAATCATCACTAGGAATATCCGGCGCTCCAAACCGCTTCCCGTTCAGCAAAACTTCTTTCCCAAGCCGACTTTCTTCATCCACTTCTAAAATGTAAACGCTCACATGCGGCACCTCCAGTGCCAGCACCGCATCCACACTCTGCTCCCAGCTCTCCCGAGTCTGCTCGGCCAACCCGGAAATCAGATCCAGGTTAATGTCTTCAATCCCGTGCTTTTTAAGCATCGCCACATCCGCCGCTACAATTTGCGCCGTGTGTTTACGGCCCGTCCGCCGGATCTCCTTCTCCACAAAGCTCTGCACCCCCAAGCTCACCCGGTTGATCCCCAACTCCATCCATGCCTCGACTCGCTCATCTGTCAGAGTCCCCGGCGCAGCCTCCATAGTTGCTTCCCGCCAGGGCGAACCAGGTATGGAGTCCAGTACAGCCTTCAAATCATTCAGCTCCCAGAGGCTCGGCGTCCCACCGCCAAGATAAACTGTCTCTGGATTCCACAACCACTTAGTCCGGCCTATTTCATCCATCAGACTCCGCTGATAAACAGGCTCCAAATCCTTTGGAAACACTCCCGACGCAAAGTTGCAATACGTGCATTTCTGAGCGCAAAATGGATACGAGATGTAGACGCCTGCCATTACAGCGCGACGGCGCTTCCCAGGCGCTGACCCAGCAGATCCGCCATTAACTCCTTCAGACTTTGTCCGGTAGCCGCAAAAACAAAGGCCTTCCGGTCCTCTACCCAGTCCAGCTTGTAGCTCTTCACCCGCGCACTCACCCACACCTGATGCATCGGAGCATTCGGGCTCACCACAAACTTTTCCGCCGGTTCCTCAAACTCCACCGTCAGCGCTCCGGCCTGAAAATCCGGATCAAATCCGAATTCGTCAGCCGCCGGCAACAACGCCTTATACAGGCCGGAAAGCGCCGCATCGGAACACAATTGAAATTCAGAATCAGTCAATGAAAACTCCCTGCTCGAAAGGTAACAAACTTTTCGTGTCTTTCGCTCCCCTTCCCGCATCTGCTAAGGTACGTTTGTGACCTTTGGGACACGTGTGAATGAACGGTGCCTGTATACGCCATACCGAACTGCCAGGGGCTTCGCGGCTTTTCCTAGATTTTCTCTATGATTTCCCGCGAGTTAGCTCCTTCTATCCGCACGACCCTTCCGATCCCGCTTCCCTCGATCGCTCCATCGCAACAATCGAATACCCCGCCGCCCGCCGCGCCGCAGTAGCAGAAGCTCTCCGCTCCATCAACGGCGACAGCCCCTACCTCGAACTTTTCTCCCAACCCGGCACCGTCGCAATCCTCACCGGCCAACAGGTCGGCCTCTACGGTGGCCCCGCCTACACGCTTTACAAAGCCCTAAGCGCAATCCAACTGGCGCAAGAACTCAACAAAGGCGGCAAGCCCGCCGTCGCCATCTTCTGGCTCGCTACGGAAGACCACGATGTCGAAGAGATCCGCAGCGCCGCCTTCTGGGACGCCGACATCACCGCCACGGCCAGTTCCGATGGCCGCCCCGCCGGTCTTCACACTCTAGCCGACCTTCCAGACGATCTCCCCCTCAACGCAGAAATCGCCGAGCTGGCCAAACGCCATTATCAAAATGGAAAAACCTTTGGCGAAAGCTTCCTCAGCCTGCTCCAGGAACTCCTCTCCCCCCTCGGCCTCCTCTTCGCCGACCCCCTCAATCCCCAACTCCGCGCCGCCGGTGCTCCATTCCTCGCAGAAGCCGCCCGCCGCGCTCCCGAACTCGCCACTGCCATGCTAGCCCGCAACAGCGAACTCAGCGCCGCCGGCTACCACCCCCAAGTCCACTTCGAGCGCAACAATACCTCTTTCTTCTTCGTCCTCGAAAACGGCAAACGCCAGCAACTCAAGTTCGACGAAAATACTTATCAGCCCGACGCCATGGCCGCCCACGGCGCAGCTCTCTCCCCCAACGCCCTCCTTCGCCCCGTCTGGCAGGATTGGCTCTTTCCCACTGCCGCTCTCATCGGCGGCCCCGGCGAACTTGCTTATTTCGCCCAGTCCGCAGTGCTCTATCAGGCGATGCTCGACCGTATGCCGCTCGTCCTACCGCGCGCCTTCTTTACCATCGTCGATCCCAAATCTGCCAAGACCGTCGAACGCTTCCGTGTCCGATACGCAGACATGTTACACGGCGAAAAACACGTCCGCGAAACTCTAGCCAAGCGTCTTGTCCCTCCAGACTTGACGGAGGCCATCCAGACCGCCGAGCGCGACATGAACAAAATTTTCGCTTCGCTCGAAACGATGCTCGATCAATTCGATCCCACCCTCTCCAAGGCACTCGAAAGCTCACGCAAAAAGATCCGCTACCAGTTCTCTAAAAGCCAGTCCAAAATCATTTCTGAAATGTTGCGCAAGAACGAACAGGCCACCCGGCAAGCCGCTCACATCTCCCACCGGCTCGCTCCGCACGGCCATTTGCAGGAGCGCCACTACTCGCTGCTCGCTCTGCTTTCCGACTACGGCCTCGATTTCATCCCCACCATCCTCGAGAACATTCACCACGGCTGTCACGACCATCACGTACTTTTGGTAGGCTAAAGCCTAACTCACCGTGGGACTCCGTAAAAACCTCCTCAAAGAAGCCCTGAAAAACGGGCAATGCCAGTACGGCTGCGGCTTCGGCCAACTCCGCTCTCAAGAAGTCGTCAAGCTCCTCGCGGCAGCAGGCTTCCATTGGGCTTTCGTCGATTGCGAACACGGCGGCTTCGATCTCGAAACTGTCCAGGATCTCTGCCGCATCGCCCCCTACGTCAACTTCACTCCGCTAGTGCGAGTCGCCGACTTGCAATACGCTTTGGTGGCAAGAGCGCTAGACGTCGGAGCCCCCGGAGTCATCTTCCCCCGCGTCGAATCCCCGGAACTCCTGGCCCAGGCCATCAGTTGGACCAAATTCCCACCCACTGGCGTAAGAGGCTACGGCCTCACCCCGGTGAATTACGACTACGCCGCCGTCTCGATCCCTGCCGCCATTGAACACTTCAACGCCGAAACCATGGTCGTGCTGCAAATCGAAACCGAAACCGCCCTGAACCGCGTCGACGAACTCCTCAACGTTCCCGGCATCGATGTGGTGATGATTGGCCCGGCGGATTTGAGCGTTTCTCTCGGCGTCCCCGGTGAATTCACTCACCCCAAGTTCGTCGCCGCCTATGAAAAAATCCGCGACGCCTGCCTCAAGCGCGGCATCGCGCCCGGTACGCACAACCGCTCGCTCGATCTGATGCAGATGTGGAAGGAAAAAGGCTTCCTCTTCCTCGGCTGCGCCAACGAAACCGCCATGCTCTTCGAACGCGCCAGCGCCATCATCAAAGGCATTAGCGCCGCACCCGGACCTACCAGCTAGGAGAAACTTCAACATGCGTCCCGTTTTCGCCCCGCTCGTTTGCATCTTCATTAGTCTGATCGCCTCTGCTCAGGGGCCGATCGGCATCTCGCGAAAGACCGCTTATCCCAACCTCCAGCGAATTCTTGAGCTCAGCGATACGCAATGGACCCGCCTCAGTGAAAATCTCACTACCTACCAGAACTACATCGCTGAAAAATACCAGCGTCTCAGCCAGGTTAATGAGGAATTGTTGTTTGAAAAGACTCGCCCAGAGCCCGACCCCTCCGCCCTCGGTGTCCGCTTGTACGAAATCGCCGCCATCTGCCAGCAATCCACTGCTCGTTTCGATAACTACAAGCAGGACCTGCGTAAACTCCTCACCCCATTGCAAAGCGCACGTCTCCTTCAACTTGAGGAGAACCTCAATCTCCTTCCTCCCATTGCCGAAGCGCAAGACTTGTATCTGCTTGGAGGAGAATCAAAAAACGCCCTCCCTTCTGGTTTCCAGATTCCCGGCCAACCGCTCTCCTGGCGCCTCACGCGAGTTTACGGTGTGCCACCCCAACCTGGCTGCCCTGCCCCCGCTTTCCCTGGCACCTTCGGCACATCGATCGGCGGCTTCAACATTGCCGCGCTCTATCCCAATCTCCTCCGCCATCTTGAGCTCACTAGTGATCAGCTCCAGCAGATGCTCACCGTGAATGGCCGTCTCGATCAGGATCTTTCAGAAGCCCGTGTCGCCGCCGAAGTTCTACGCCTTGAGCTCCAGTTCGAAGCTGCCCTACCGGCACCCAATCCCAGTCTGCTCGGAGTAAAGGCCGTCCGCCTCGAACAAATCTGTCGGCTATCCATCGCTCTCGTCTCGGGCGTGGAGCAGGCTCTTCCCAAACTCCTGACGGAATCCCAGCAATCGAAGTGGGCCGAACTTGAGCGTGCCCTCCAACTCCTACCTGCACTTACCGAAAGTCAGAATCTTCGTCTCAACTCCCGCGTTCCCACCGATGCCCCGTCGCCCTTCTTTTTTAACAATTCGACCACTCGACGCCTGGAGTGGTTTGGCTCAACTTCCAACGGACCCAATCTCCCGGGCTGCGAACAAAATTCTTCCGGCTTCAGATGGTTCGACACCGCAACTTTCTTTCCGGCCGGCACCGCGAATCCAAACTAAGTTTCCCGCCTCGCCTCGGCTCCCCGATAAGCCACCTTCAACAGCGGCGGTGCCACCATCGTTGTCACAATCGACATAAAAACCACCACCGCATAAATGTCCTTCGGAATCACTCCCAGGCTCAGGCCAATCTGCGCCACCACCATCCCCACTTCGCCGCGCGGCACCATTCCCACACCCACGCGCACCGCATCCTTGTAGCCCAGCCGCCAGGCCCCCAATCCGCATCCGACCAGCTTCGATAAAATTGCCGCCACCAAAATAATGCCGCAAAGCCAAATCGTCGACTCGTTCCGAAACACGCTCAAGTCCATGTGCAGCCCAATCCCGGCGAGAAAAAACGGCACCAGAAATTCGGTCACTCCCGCCGTCTCAATCTTCGTCTCCTCCGTCACGCTCGAAGCCAGCGCCATCCCCGCCAAAAACGCACCGATAATCGCCGCCACACCTGCCCAGCCCGCCAGTATCGAAAGCCCAAACAGCAACAGAATCGAAAGAATAAACTGGCTCTTGGCGCTCTTCATCAGCCGGTCCACGCGCGGCACCAGTTTCTCAAAAGTCGGCGTCCCAAACTGCGCCACCGCCAGCGTAAATCCGATCGCGACCAGTGCCGTCGATCCAAGCTCCACATAATTCACCTGCCCCTTGGCCAGACTCGACACCACCGCCAGCACAATCAAACCCAGCACATCGTCAATAATCGCCGCCGCCAGAATCAGCTTGCTGGCCCGCAAGCTCAACAAATTCATATCGGCCAGCACCTTCGCGGTAATTCCAACGCTGGTCGCAACCATTGCCGCCCCCACAAAGGCCGCCTCGATCTGCGGATGCCCCAGCGCCAGCATGATCTGCCGCCCCACTACAAAGGGGACGATCACCCCAAACACCGCAATCGCCAACGCATCCCAGCCCACCCGCGTCAGCTTAAATCCCTTCAGCTCCAACCCAACCTGAAACAATAAGAACAGGACACCCAGCTCACTGAATACACTCAAAAACTCATTCGGCTGCACCCAGTTCAGCAAACTCGGCCCGATGACAACACCGGCGATCAGTTCCCCCACCACCGCAGGTTGCCCCAGTCTCTCGGCCACGTCCGCCAACAGCTTCGCCGCTCCAAAGATCAGCAACATCTGCAAGAGCAGCCCCGCAGTTTCCGAATTGCCGCTCACCAGAAAGGCCATCTTAATAACCTTAACTGAAATCGACAGGAATCCATTAAAACAGTGCCGATTCTAAAAATTGACAACGCCACCAGGCATTACCAGGCCCAGGGCCAGCGCGTCATGGCCCTCGCCGGGGTCAGTCTCACTCTCGACAAAGGCCAGTTCGCCGCGCTTGTCGGACGCAGTGGTTGCGGCAAATCCACCCTCCTCAATCTCGCGGGCGCAATGGATTTCCCCAGCACCGGAACCGTCTCCATCGACGGCGATCTCACCATAACTCTCGACGATGCCCGGCTCACTGCTCTCCGCCGCGACAAAGTCGGCTTCATCTTTCAAAACTTCCAGCTCCTGCCCACCCTCAGCGTTGTTGAAAATGTAGAGCTTCCCCTCCTCCTCGCAGGCACTCCCAATCCCCGCCGGCGCGCCCTCGAATCTCTGAACTGGGTCGAGCTCGACAACTACGGCGACCGCATGCCTCATCAGCTCTCCGGCGGTCAAATGCAACGCGTCGCCATTGCCCGCGCTCTCGTCCACAAGCCCAAACTCCTCCTCGCCGACGAACCCATCGGCAACCTCGACACCACCACCGGCAACCTCATCCTCGACCTCCTCCTCCGCGCCACCAAAGACTTCGAAACCGCCATCCTCATGGCCACCCACTCCCCAGATTCAGTCCGCGTCACCACCCACACCATCGAGATGCGCGACGGCCTCATCATATGATCCAACTCCTCCACCGTCTCATCCTCCGTCCCCTCTGGGCAGACCGTGGCCGCACCGTCACAACCCTCCTCTCGATCGCGCTTGGGGTCGCCGTAATCTTCGCAATGGACCTCGCCGCAGAAGCCGCCGCCGGCAGCTTCAAGAGCTCGATGGAAACCGTCGGCGGCCGCGACGACATCGAGATCCTCGCCACCGGCGGCCTCCCCGCCGAACTCCTCGCCAAGCTCAGTCTGCTTCCCTACCCGATTCGTTACTCGCCCCGCATCGAAGACTTCGCCATCGTCAACGATAAGCGTGCGGTTCCGCTCATCGGCGTCGACATTTACGCGAACGCGCTCAAGCTGGCAAACGCAGGCCAAACCAAAACTCACTTCACTCAAAGCGGCGAACGCGGCATCTTCACCACCACCTCGCTGGGTAAAAAAGGCGACCTGCTCCGCCTGCAAATCAACGACCAGCCGCTCACCTATAAAATCCTCGGCACTATCGATGCCAGTCAAGTCAACGGCGACTTCATCCTGATGGATCTCGAAGACGCAGAGGCCGTCACCAAGCGCACCGGCCGCATTGATCGCATCCTCGTCTCCCTGCCAGAAAA
This sequence comes from Bryobacter sp., assembly GCA_046594355.1. Lineage (GTDB taxonomy): Bacteria > Acidobacteriota > Terriglobia > Bryobacterales > Bryobacteraceae > Bryobacter. The sequence continues at coordinate 5,062 of JBKJSR010000636.1, read as the reverse complement.
CGAAAAAGCCAACGTCGACACCTGGGTCGCCAAACTGCAACCCTACCTCCCGCCAGGCGCAACCATCCGCCCCATCGGAGCCCGCAAAGAAGAGAACCGCAAGATGCTCGCCGCCTTCCGCTGGAATCTCCGGGTCCTCAGCTACATCGCGCTCATGGTGGGTGCCTTCCTGATCTACAACACGATCAGCGTCTCGGTAGTGCGCCGCCGCTCGGAGATCGGCATCATCCGCGCAATCGGCGGCACACGCAAATTAGTAACTCTCGCTTTCCTCGCCGAGGCGCTGGTCTTCGGACTCACGGGAGGTGCCCTCGGCCTCCTCTTCGGGCGCATCCTCGCCGAAGGCGCGGTCCAACTCGTGGGCCTCACGGTACAAGCCCTTTACGTCTCTTCCACCGCCGCGCCGGTGGAATTCAACGTGGCCGCCGCCGCTCTCAGCCTCGGCTCCGGCATCGCCGTCAGCCTCCTGGCCGCACTAGCTCCAGCACTGGAAGCCGGCCAAATTCCTCCCACCGAAGCCATGGCCCGCGGTCGCATCGACACCCAACTCCAAGAGGCTTCCCATCGCCATCTCTTCTACGCCGCCGGTCTCATCGTTCTGGCCGCCCTACTCTGCCTCCTACCCCCAATCGCCGGCAAACCCTTCGGCGGCTATCTAGCCACCCTCGCACTAGTCGCCGCCGCTTCCCTCAGCGCCCCCAGCCTGATCCAGTTCGGGAGTCGACACATTGCCGGCCTCGGCGGTGTGCAGTCGCTGCTTGCCGGGCGCAGTCTCGCCGGTGCCCTCCGCCGCAGCAGTGTACTAGTCGCCGCCCTCGCCACCGCCATCGCCATGATGACGAGCGTTGGAATCATGGTCGGCAGCTTCCGCGAAACCATGCTCACCTGGATCGACACTCAGATCCGCGCCGACTTCTACCTCCGCCCCGCCGGCCTCGCCGCCATGGACCGTCACCCAACCATCTCCGAAGCCGTCGCCACCAAAATTGAAGCCCTCCCCGGCGTCCTGGTCGTCGACCGTTTCCGCGCCTATTCCATCCGTTACAACGGCCTCCCGGTCACTCTCGCCGCCGGCGACGTCCAGGCGCAAATGCGCTACGGCCGCACCGCGCTCAGATCCGGCAATCAACAAGACGCCCTCAAAGGCATGCTCGCGGGAGAAGCCGTCATCGTCAGCGAGCCCTTCTCCGAAAAGCACCGCGTCAAAGTCGGAGACCGCATCACGGTCCCATTGGGAACGGAGAAACCCAGCTTCCGCATCGCCGGAATTTTCCGCGATTTTTCCAGCGAAAACGGCTACATCATCCTCGACCATTCGATAGTCAAAAAGTATCTCCCCGCCGACGAGCCATCCAACCTGGCCATCTACGTCGCCGAGGGCATCGACCGTAAAAAGCTCCGCGGACAAATCGAAGAAGCCTACGCGCCCCGCCGCATCGTGGTCTTCGAAAACAGTGCTCTCCGCAGAGAAGCCGTCCGCATCTTCGACCAAACTTTCGCCGTCACCTACGCGCTGGAAGCGGTCGCAATCTTCGTCGCTGTCATGGGAGTCGCAGGCGCAATGCTCGCCCTCATCATCGACCGCCGCCGAGAAATCGGCCTCCTTCGTTTCCTCGGTGCCGACGCGTCGCAAATCCGCGGCATCATCCTGTTTGAAGCGGCCTTCATCGGCCTCTTCTCGCAAATCCTCGGAGTCATATCCGGCGGCCTCTTGAGTCTGGTCCTGATCTTCGTAATCAACAAACAAAGCTTCGGCTGGACCATCGAATTCCACACTCCCGTTCTAGCCCTCCTCTCGGCGCTAGCCTTCGTCTTCATAGCGACAGTGATTGCCGGCCTCTACCCCGCCAGAATCGCCACCAGACTCAACCCGATCGAGGTCATGCACGAAGAATGACAAGACGCAATTTCCTAGCCGCTGCAACCTTCCTTAAAGCGCTCCCCGGTTACCGCTATGAGTTCCCGCGCGACCACTTCGCTCACCCGGCCTTCCAGACCGAATGGTGGTATTACACCGGCAATCTGGCAAGCGAAAAAGGCCGCCCCTTCGGCTATGAACTAACCTTCTTCCGGGCCGCTCTAGCTCCAACGGTCGAGCAAAAATCCGTCTGGTCCACGCGAGACGCCTACATGGCGCACTTGGCGTTAACGGATATCGAAGGCAAGCAATTCCTCCACGCCGAACGGCTCAATCGCCCAGGCCCCGGTCTCGCCGGAGTCGACGAAAAACGCCAACTCATCTGGAACGGCAACTGGCAATGCAAACTCACCCCAACGGAGCACCACCTCCAAGCCACAGACTCCCAATTCACGCTCGATCTAACGCTAATCCCCCTCAAACCGCAAGTGATCCACGGAACAAACGGCATCAGCCAAAAAGGCCGCGAACCCGGCCAAGCCAGCCACTACATATCCTTCCCACGTCTAGCCACCAAAGGCCAAATCACCGTGAACGGACAGCCACACACAGTCCAAGGCAACACCTGGATGGACCACGAATATTTCTCGAGCGAACTCGACGCCAACCTTGCGGGCTGGGACTGGTTCTCGATCCACTTCGATAACAACACGGAGCTAATGCTTTACCGGCTCCGGCAAAAGAACGGTCAAGCGAGTCCCCATTCTGCGGGCACTTTCATTGATGAAAAAGGCCAAACCCGGCATCTCAATGCAAGTGAAATCGAACTCATCCCAGGCCGCCGCTGGAAGAACTATCCCATCGAGTGGAGTCTAAAAATCCCCAAGCTCCAAATGGAGTTAAAGGCCCTCCCAAGGCTCGACCGGCAAGAGCTGACGAGCAAAAGTAACCTGACGCCAAGCTACTGGGAAGGCGCAATGCGTTTCGCGGGCACCCACCACGGCCTCGGCTACCTGGAGATGACGGGCTACGACGACAAAGTCCAATTCACCCGCCGCGAAGCCGTCCGCAAGTAACTCACTTCTTCGGCGCTACCAGTGAAACCCGCTCGACACCCAACCGCTTCAAGTGAATCGCATCGGCAAATTGAACTCCTGCCATCGTCAGGGATAAGGCCGCCTGAATTGAAGCCTCAGCTTCAACGCTCAAGGCAAATAGCAACGTTCTCCATCCCACAAAAGACAGCGCCCGCGCCGCCGCTATTTGCTACGACAACATTGGTATCGACCGCGAGCATGCCTTTCCTCTACCATTTTCCCAATCGCAGCATCCATCTGCGCCAGTGTCTTTGGCTTGCCCGTGTACTGTAGACAACCAACAACCTCGACTAGCGTGGTGCGGGGAAACCGGGCCGTTGGCCGCAGCAATATTGTTTCGGCTCGACTGAAACCGAAGGGGTGCTGAGTTGAGTTAAGGACGACCTTGGGGGCCTCCCGGCCGTGTGAATTCTTCGTATCAACCGTCTTGAAACCAACCCGAGCGGCGCTCCGAGGTACTCGCCAAAGGGCCATGGGCCCGCCCTACGGTTGAATCGTGCGGTTTTGGCTTTCCTCTCCGAAGCGACGATGGCCGACGGAGATCGGGTAGATAGACCCCAATGCCTCGAAAATCCCCGCCCGCAGGGCGGAACCATTCCGTTGAGGCCAACGGCAATCCTCATGATCACGTTGAGCCAAGACACTCTCTGAACCTTTTTCACAACTGCTACGCAAATATATTTCCGGCTCATTCTGTTTTCATCTGCTGTGTCGAATTGCTCGCATTTACTGGATGACATCAGGAGTCCTAACCTACCAAAGCCTGGATGGAGATCGCACCACTTCCGGATCCCCCGCGCCGGTAACCATTCCTGCGAGACAGGATCTCGCGACAGAAAACTTCACCGCTTTGGCTCCGTCCTAAACGCAAAACGGCAACGAGCAGTCGGAACCCTTCATAGCAGTTCTATACGCAGATCGCGCCCCATCGCACGCGCGGCGCGCGATAAAGTTTGCAACGTCACTGAGGCATTGCCCGGATCGAGCAGCCGATCAAGTGCCGCGCGGCTTGTGTTCATCCGTTTCGCCATTTCGACCTTGGTGATTTTGTCCTTCTCCATCGCCTGTTGTATTTGCCACGCGAGAGTTTCCTTGAGAGCGATCGCGCGAGTCTCCTCAAGGATGCCTTCCTCTTTCAGGAAATCATCGAGCGATGAACCGATATGCTTGTTGCGCTTTTTCATTTCGTAACCTCCTTCATTCGACGTTGCGCCAGTGCCAGGTCATCCGCATATGTTTTCTGCGTTTTTTTGTTAAACCCGTGCAGAACGACGATCGACTGATCCTGAAAGCAAATAATGAGTCGGGCGATCCGTCGGCTCGGAAGCGACGAACGCACTTCCCACAGACCTTCCTTGAGACTTCGCACCAGCGGCATTCCAATCGGCCAGCCGAACTGCGCCCGCATAAGATCGAGCCCGATGATGCGCCTGTCCTCCTTATTCAGGTCGCGCAGCCAATCCAGCGCCGGTTCCCCTGCCAGTTTCCGAGCGATAAAACTGGACTGGCAACTCCGGGGCTTGTGCTTTGCTCATGTGATTCACAATTCCAGCATGTATCAGAATTGGTACAATGTCCATTATCAAAAAGTTTTCGTCGGCAGGACCACCTTAAGCATTTACATCGCGGCCGAGCCGTCCGCGAATGGGCAAGTTTTGCTGATCGAAGGGCCGCCGCGTCTCGAAACCCGTTTTTTCATGACCCTGCTTATCCCAAACACTATTCTCGGCACCGAGATCGGGAAAGTCCTTATCAGTTTCGACATTCCAGTGCTGCCCAGCGCCATCCCTAACCGCATCGAACACGCGAAGGATCGACCCCATATACACGGCCGTTATCTTCACCCTTCCACTCGCCCATTCAATCCGGCTAATCTGGTAATCGGGCCGTCTTAATAACGCTTCCGCGTCGATCATCACAGTTCGCACAGAAGCCTCTTAGCGCCACTCAAGCCGCCGCAAATTTGCGCCATTGCGGCTACTCAGCAGGAATATTCCTACTGAATTCGAAAATGCCCGTTTAGAAGATCAGCTTGAGCGCTAACTGAATTTCGCGCGGCTTTGGACTGAACGCGGTCGCCGTCACGACGCCAAACGTTGCCGCATTG
>JBKJSR010000560.1:0-12768 GCA_046594355.1 Bryobacter sp. | reverse complement strand
AACGAATTCACGCTGACGGGCGAATACAAATGGACCGAAGGCTTGCTGACCCGGGTCGAGTTTCGCCGCGACTGGTCGGATAAGCAGCTATTCGAGCGGGGAGACAATCCAAGTGTGGCCAAGGGCCAGAATACAGTGTTGATCGGGCTGGTGGCCTATTTTGGGCCGAAGCGCTAGGTAGTGCTTCGGCCGCCAAGACCGGCCCGGTATCGCGGAGGCAGCGTAATCGGCTGCCGGCATACGAACGCACTTAAGCGGTCGTGGTAGTAGTCGCGGCAAGATGAGAGAGTGCGATAGTCCAGTTCTACCGGCCATCGCATTTTTTTAAATGTCGTAGTAGAGATGGAACTCGTAAGGATGCGGACGCAGACGAATAGCTTCGGCCTCGTACTTGCGCTTGTAGGAAATGTAGGTTTCGATGAGTTCGGCGGTGAAGACGTCGCCTTTCAGCAGGAACTCATAGTCGGATTCGAGGCAGTCCAGGGCTTCGTCGAGCGAAGCGGGCATTGAGGGCACAGCTTTGAGTTCTTCCGGCGAAAGATCGTAGATGTCCTTGTCGAGCGACTCGCCTGGATCGACCTTGTTCAGGATTCCATCGAGGCCGGCCATCATCATGGCCGAGAAGGCAAGATAGGGATTTGCGCTTGGATCCGGGGGACGGAATTCGACGCGCTTGGCCTTGGGGCTTGATGAATACATGGGGATGCGAACGGCGGCGGAACGATTGCGGCGGCTGTAGGCGAGGTTTACCGGCGCTTCATAGCCGGGCACGAGACGCTTATAGCTGTTGGTGGTTGGAGCGATGATCGCGCTTAAGGCGCGGGCATGTTTGAGCAGGCCGCCAATGTACCAGAGAGCCATCTGGCTCAAGCCCGCGTAGAGTTCACCGGCAAAGAGGGGCTTGCCATCCTTCCAAAGACTCTGGTGGCAGTGCATGCCGCTGCCGTTGTCGCCAAAGAGCGGCTTGGGCATGAAGGTTACCGTCTTGCCGTAGCGATTGGCGACGTTACGCACGATGTATTTGTAGAGCATCATGTTGTCGGCGCTTTTGAGCAATGTGTTGTAGCGCTGGTCGATTTCGCACTGACCGGCGGTGGCGACTTCGTGATGGTGGCATTCAATTTCGAGACCACAGGCGAGCATTACTTCTACCATCTCGGAGCGCAGATCGTGATAATGATCGGTGGGTGGAACGGGGAAGTAGCCTTCTTTTACACGCGGACGGTAGCCGAGATTGTTATCTTTGCGGCCCGAATTCCAGCGTCCTTCTTCGCTGTCGATGAAATAGAAGCCAGTGTTCATGGTCTGGTCGAAGCGCACGTTGTCGAAGATGAAGAACTCGGCTTCGGCGCCAAAGAAGACCGTGTCGGCAAGGCCCGTGGTCTGGAGGTAACTCTCGGCTTTCATCGCGATCCAGCGCGGATCGCGTTCGTAATGCTGACGTGTAATCGGATCGATGACGTTGCCATTCAGCACGAGGGTCTTGATCTCGGAAAACGGATCGATGAAGGCGGTGGCAGGATCAGGCACGAGCAGCATGTCGCTCTCGTTGATCGCGGCCCAACCGCGGATGGCGGAGCCATCGATTCCAAAGCCGGCATCAAAGCTATCGAGGGTGACTTCTTTCACCGGGTAGGTGATGTGGTGCGAGAGCCCCGGTATGTCGGCGAAGCGGATATCTACTTGCTGGACTTCGTTCAACTGGGCGAAATCCAGGACTTCTTGAGCGGTCATAAGCCTCAGACTAACAGAGATATGCAGCGGGGCTGGAGTAAAGTATGGATTCGGGTGCGTGTGATCCCGTTGGCCTCTAGTTTTGCAATCGTTCTGAGCTGCCAGAGCCGGATGCTATTCGCGGCGGGCAGGATCTCGTGGATGGTGGCGAAGCGCTCGACGCTCGAGAGCGCAACGGCACCCGTTGTGAAATTTAGAACGGAACGTCGTCGTCGCTGATGCCGGGGTCGAAGTCGTCGAAATTGCCTGCGGGCTTGGCGGCATCGGAAGCGGGGGCAGCGCGCTGCGCTGCGCTGCGGGGGGCGCTTTGCATACCACCACCACCGCCTTCGCCACCTTCACCACGTCCACCGAGCAGCATGACTTCGTCAGCCACGACTTCGGTGGTATAGCGCTTGTTGCCATCTTTGTCGTCGTAGCTGCGCGTTTGCAGGCGGCCTTCGACATAGACTTGCTTTCCCTTGGTCAGGTATTGCGCAACGCCTTCGTTGCGCCAGAGCACGACTTTATTCCAGTCGGTCTCATCCTTCCAGTCGCCGGTGCCTGCATCTTTGACCCGGCGGGTGGTGGCGATCGAAAAGCTGCTCACGGAGATGCCCGAGGCAGTAAACTTCGTTTCGGCATCTTTGCCTAAATTGCCGATTAAAATGACTTTGTTGACGCTGCGTGGCATACAGAATTAAGCTAGCACAGCGGGTACAATAACCGTATGATTTGCGTCAGCGCTTTTTATCCTGCGGCCGGCGAAAGCCGTTTTGACAAGCAGTATTACCTGGATCAGCACATCCCGCTGATTGCGGGTTTGCTCAAGACTTTTGGCCTACAAAAGATCGAAGTGGATGAAGGGCTTTCTGGCGGCGCACCCGGTTCGCCGGCGAACTACAAAGTGATTTGCCGCTTGTATTTCGACACGCTGGAGAACTTTCAGGCGAGCCTCGGTGCTGTGGGAAATCAGATCTTCGCGGACATCCCCAACTACACCGATATCCCGGTTGAACTCCAGGTCAGTAAAACATTGTCCTTTTAGCCCGAAAGGCGGGATAATGGGTCTGTGGAAGGCCGACGCTTTGAGCGTGTGTCCGAGGCGATTCGCCTTGAGCTCACCGAAATGATCTCGAATGAACTGGAAGACCCGCGACTGGCGGGTGTCGAGGTGACCGATGTGCAGGTTGCTCCCGACATGAGGAAAGTTGCGATCAGCGTGCATATTCCGGCACAGGGCGCAGCAGCGGACGAGATCCTCGAAGTGCTCAAGACGACCAAGGGTTTTTTGCGGCATGAGCTTGCCGTCCGGATCGACCTGTTTCATACGCCCGACCTTTACTTCAATTCCGCACTGAACCTGGGCACGCGTGAGAGAGTCAATAAGCTCCTGAAGCGAATCAAGCGCGGACGTCCTCGGGACTAATTGTATGTTCACGCAGGGAATTCATGCGAATACAAGGCGAAAATGCCCGAAAATCGTACACGCTGTGTTACTTTTAGTTTTAGTTGTCTTGGGTTGGAGCCAAAGCGGAGGCCAAGAAGTCCTTCGGTATGAGGCAAGTGCGGACTGTATGGGTGGCGTTTTTACTGTCACCGCTTACGGATCGAATCGCACTCAGCTTGAGGCGGCGGTGACGGAATCTCTGGAAGAAGCCAGACGACTCGATTCCCTGTTGTCGAACTACAAAGCTGCAAGCGAGTGGTCCAAGGTGAACCGGGAAGCAGGGCACACTCCGGTGGCTGTCTCCAAAGAGCTTTTTCAGTTGCTCGAAGCGTGTCTGCAATATAGCCGCGAGAGTGAAGGAACGTTTGACATTAGTGTGGGGCCGTTGATGCGGCGCTGGGGATTCTTCAAGGGATCCGGGCGCTATCCGCACCGGTCTGAGATTCGTACCGCAATGGCTGCAGTCGGCTACAAAAACATCATTCTCGACCGTCGTACACAAACAGTGCGGTTCCGGAATCCACTCACCGAGTTGGATCCCGGGGGCATTGGTAAAGGCTATGCCGTGGATCGCATGGTGGCAATTTTACGTGAAAGCGGCATCACCAGTGCCTTTATCACCGCAGCCGGATCGAGCATGTACGGATTGGGAACGCCGCCGCACGAAGCAGGCTGGAAAGTTGTAATACGTCATCCCGCGGACCGGGAGCGCAACGTGGCGGAAGTGCTCCTCAAAGACGAAGCGATGGCGACCTCAGGCAGTTTGGAAAAATACTTCATGGCCGGTGGCAATATCTATAGCCACATCATGGACCCGCGCAGCGGTTACCCCGCACAGGGCACCTTGTCCGTCTCTTTGATCGGCCCCAATGCAATTGATACCGAAGCTTGGGCGAAGCCCCTATATATACTCGGCCGCGACTGGGCGGCCCGCCACAAACCGAAAGGAATGCGTGTATTTCACTGCCCCGAAGGCCCCAAGGGTCAACGGTGGGAAACTACATGCGAATGGCTCCAATGAACTCCCGATTCCTCGACGCCTGCCGGCGCCGTCCCACCGATGTACGTCCCGTCTGGTTTATGCGCCAGGCCGGTCGTTACATGAAGCAGTACCGAGACATACGCAGCAAGAATGGCATTCTTGAAATCTGCAAGCGGCCCGATCTGGCAGCGGCCGTTACGCTGCAACCCATCGAAATACTCGATGTCGACGCGGCGATTATTTTTGCCGATATTTTGCTGCCTGTCGAACCCATGGGTCTCAAACTCGAGTTCCGTGCGGGCGAGGGCCCTCACATCGAGAATCCGATTCAGACATCATCCGACGTCGATGCACTCTCGACTTCAAACACCGCTGATCTGGGCTATGTAGGTGAGAGCATCCAGTTGGTTACCCGCACTCTGGCGGGCAAGGTGCCTGTCATCGGCTTTGTGGGCGCACCGTTTACGCTTGCGAGTTACATGATTGAGGGCGGACCATCGAAGACTTTTCTTAAGACCAAGAAGCTGATGTACCACGACGAAACTCTGTGGCGGCGGCTGATGGGCAAGCTCGTGGACGTACTCGGCAACTTTGCGTTGATGCAGGTTTCGAGCGGTGCGCGCTGCATACAGGTTTTCGATTCGTGGGTTGGCGCGCTCGCCTCCGACGATTATGTGCGTTATGTGCAACCTTATTCGCGTGCCCTGATTGAGCGCATCCGTACTTCGAGCGTGCCGGTGATTCACTTCGGTACGGGTTGCTCGGGCTTCTTCCGTGAGTTGCATGCCGCCGGCGGCGACGTCATGGGCGTGGACTGGCGCATGAATATCGATCAGGCATGGATGGACATCTCCTACCGTTCCGCCGTTCAGGGAAACCTCGACCCGACCGCTCTGTTCGCACCGCTGCCCGAACTGAAGGCGAAGGTGCATGAAATCCTCAGGCGCACTGGCACCCGGCCCGGTCATATCTTCAACCTCGGACACGGCATTCTTCCGGAAACTCCCGTGGAAAATGTAAAGGCTGTGGTGCAGATCGTCCGTGACTTCCGGCCCTGATTCACAAGCATCGATTATTATTGGCGGCGGCATCTCCGGACTCGCCGCCGCTTACTATTTGAGCAAGCGGGGCCTGCCCTCTATCCTGATCGATCCCGCCCCAAAGCTGGGCGGCGTGATCCAGACCAAGCGGGTTGCCGACTGCCTGCTGGAAGGCGGTCCCGACAGTTTTCTCTCGGCTAAGCCAGAAGCAATGGCGCTGATCGAAGAGCTTGGCCTTGGGGGCGACGTGATCGGCTCCAACGACCATCAGCGTGTCACCTGGATCGTCAAGAAGAACCGGATGATTCCTCTGCCGGATGGCCTGATGATGATGGTGCCCACGCGCATCTGGCCTACTGTCACTAGCCCCCTGCTCTCCTGGTCCACCAAGATTCGCATGGGTCTTGAGCTGCTGCGGCGGCCCAAGTCCGGACTGCCGGATCGCTCTGTCGGTGAGTTTGTGGAAGATCATTATGGCGCGGAGGCAGTGGAGTATCTGGCCGAACCTCTGCTCTCCGGCGTTTACGGCGGCGACCCTTATAAGCTCTCAGTAGAAAGCGTGTTACCGCGCTTTGCCGAGATGGAAGCTAAATATGGCAGTCTGACCAAAGGTACTCTCGCCGGGCTCGCCACGTCGCCCAAGGCGAAAGGGGGCACGCTGTTTCGTACTCTTAAAAATGGTCTGGGTTCGATGGTGGATGCGTTGATCCAGGCAATCGAGCCGCATTGCCGGATTGTGCGCGGGGAGGCGCTTTCCATTACGCGGGAGGGCGACGAATATCTTGTGCGGCTGAAAGATCAGATGCTTCGCACAAAACATCTAGTGGTTGCTACTCCCGCCTGGGCGGCAGCCAGGTTATTCGAAGGCTTCGACCAACAGATTGCCAATCTGCTGGGTAGCATCGATTACTCCAGTTCCATGACCGTTGGAGTGATTTACGATCGCGGCGAAGTAAGCCAACGCTTCCATTCATTTGGCTTTCTGGTGCCGAAAACCGAGCGCCGCCAGCTTGTAGCCTGCACTTTCGTGGATCAAAAATTCGATCATCGCGTGCCTAAAAACCGTCTGCTGCTGCGTTGCTTTCTCGGCGGAGCGGGCAATGACGCAATTCTCGATTGGGCTGATAGCGATTTGAAGCGGGCTGTGCTGGGTGATCTCGAGGCCATGCTGGGGCTCAAGGCTGAGCCCATTGCATTTCAGATCTCGCGTTGGCCGAAGTCCATGGCCCAATACCAGGTCGGGCACAAGAAAATAATATTGGAGTTACAAGAACGCATGAGGGCTTATCCCCTTTTGTTTCTAGCAGGTAACGCCTACTCCGGAATCGGAATTCCGGATTGTATTAGATCTGGAAAAGACGCCGCCGACAAATTCCATATCTAATACATTAAGATTTGATTAACCCTCCATCTGGCTCCGGTATAATCCATTCAAACTAGCAATAGCGCCTGCTCGCATCTCAAATTGGGCGTACAAACAGTTTCCAAGGGATGACCAAACCATGAATTCACGACTACGAATCGTGCTTCCGCTTTCACTTTTATTTCTTGCCTCATTTGCGCAGGCGCAAACTTCCGCTGAAATGCTGGGTACTGTCTCCGACGCAAGCGCCGCTTCGGTTGCGAATGCAAAAGTGACTGCCCGCAATCTGGCAACCAACCTTACTTACACCACGAATTCCAGTAATTCTGGAACTTACCGCATTCCGCTACTGCCGCCGGGTGAATATGAGTTGGTGGTGGAGAAGGCGGGATTTGGCAAGCATGTCCGCCGGCCCATTACACTCCAACTGAACCAGCAGGCGGAGTTGAATGTTTCGCTTCAGGTTGCTTCGGCGGCAGAAGTCATCACCGTCTCGACAGAAGCTCCGTTAATTAACACGACCAACGCGGAGGTGGGTTTCAATATCGATGCCAAGCGTATTGCCGAGCTGCCACTTTCGCCCAACCGCAATATCCTGAATATTGTACTGCAGGCCCCCGGCGTGAGCCAGCTCTCCAGCGGCAACTCGAACTTTACCTCGGGCGGCGTCAGCTTTTCAGTCAACGGAATGCGCACGCGTTCCAACAACTTCATGATCGACGGCGCGGACTCGAACAATTCCTCAGTATCCGGACTCGTGCAGGAAATCAACAACCCCGACGTGGTTGCCGAATTTCGTTTGATCACCAACCAGTTCCTGCCGGAATACGGTCGTGCAGCGGGTTCCGTCGTGAACATCCTCACCAAGGGCGGCACCAATCAATATCACGGCACTGCTTATTGGTCTTACAACAGCAATGTGCTGAACAGCCGCACGAACCTCGATGAGCGCACCTTTGCCAAGACACCGTGGCGCGTCGAGAACCAGTTTGGCGGTACATTTGGCGGCCCCGTGGTCAAGGATCGCACCTTCTTCTTCGGCAGCCTTTTGCGCTGGACCGATCACCGCTTTGCTTCCGGCACGGCGATCACCGGCGCTCCGACGGTGGAAGGGCGCACGGCATTGCAGTCGATCGCCGCAGGACGTCCGCAAATCGGCGCGCTGCTCAATTATCTGCCTGCCGCGCAGCAGCCGACCGGCCAATCGTTTACGGTTACGGCGGATGGCCGCCAGGTGGTTGTGCCCGTTGGCACGCTGTCTGGCGCAGCTCCGAACAAGCTGGACGTCTGGCAGTGGTCGGGACGCATCGATCACCGCATCAACGACAAGCACAGCCTGATGGGTCGCGTGCTTTATGACGACCGCATCTCCATTTCCGGCCAAGCCGTCCCACTCGGCCTCACCTCGCTCTCACCGGCACGGCGTCAGGCTTACAACACAACCCTGACAAGCAGCCTGTCGTCGAGCATGTTCAATGAACTGCGCTTTAATTATCAGCGTCTGTTCAGTACCACCACGGCGTCCGATCTCAACGCGCTTGGGATCCCGAGCATCGAGATCAACACTCTTGGCCTGCAAGGCTTCAACGCCGCCGACGCCCGCACGGGCATTGGGCTAGCTGTGAACCTCCCACAGTCGCAAGCTACCAACAACTATCAGTTGGCGAATAATTTTGGTTTGATCCGCAATAACCACTCGATGAAGTTTGGCTTCGACATCCGCCGCGTGGAACAATTCCAGGACTTCAATCCCACGACGCGCGGCCGGCTGCAGTACAACAACCTGCAAGATTTTGTGGACGACATTGCCCAGGCGCAGGCCATCAATCAGTTGCAGCCCGGCTTGCGAAACTGGCAGTTTTATCGCTACCACGACGTCTTCTTTTTTGCTCAGGATGAATGGCGCGTCAAGCGCAATTTCACGCTCACTTACGGCATACGCTATGAGACGCCCGGCAACCCATTCAATTGGCTGGAGAGCGAGAACAAGCGTATTGTCGCCGCGAACAACAACAACCCCGGCTATGTGGTGGATAAGGGCCCTTCGCGTGATGTGAATAATTGGGCACCCCGCATTGGCTTTAACTACCGCCTCGGAAAAAGTTCCGGTCCGCTTGGCTTTCTGCTTGGCGACAACAAGACTGTACTGCGGGGCGGCTATTCGCGCACCTACGACTTCGCCTTCAACAACATCCTGCTGAACATCTACTCAGCCTGGCCCTTCACTTATGCGTTAACGCGCCCGGCGCGTTCACCTCAGGCCTTTCAGGTGATCGACGCGATCCGCCGTGGCGGGCCCGCTCCGCTGCCTGCGAACCTGATGTCGATTCCGCGTACGCTAGTCAACGACACCTTCCGTTCGCCTTTCGCAGAGCAGTATAGTATACAGATCCAGCGCGAACTTGTCGGCGGTTTTGCAACGAACATCGGCTACATCTCCACTAAGGGCACGGCGCTTTTTCAGAGCGTCGATGGCAACCCCACCATCCCCGGCTCGGGTGGAACACAGCGTGTCGATAACAGCCGCGGCATTCTGCGCCTGCGCGCCAACACTGGCAGCTCCAGCTATCACTCGCTGCAAACCTCGATCGAGAAGCGCTTCTCGAAGGGCTACCAGTTCTCCGCTCACTACACCTGGTCTACCTTTATCGACGACCAGAGCGAAATCTTCAACGCCTCGGTTGCCGGCGAAGTCGCCGTCTCTCAGGACAGCTACAATCGCCGTGGCGAAAAGGGCCGCTCCACCTATGATCGTCCCCACCGCTTCTCCGTCAATGGCATCTATGAAGTCCCCTTTGGCCGCGACACGAAGCGCCCGGTCAGTCATGTGATCGGTGGCTGGCAGCTTGGTGGCTTTGTTACTTTCCAGAGCGGCGCGCCGTTCTCACCGCTGGCTGGAAACGACCCCGGCTTCCGGCTCTCGGGTATCGACGCCTTCATCGGCAACGCGCTGCGGCCACACGTCGCGACTAACCTCGACATTGCTTCGCAATCCGTCGAGCAGTTGTTCGCGGTACGCAGCACTCTCTACAGCCCGCTCAGCGCCGCCAATCCGATCGGTAACGCCGGACGCAACATCATGCGCGCCGACGGTATCGCCAACGTCGACATGGTGATAAACAAGAAGATCCGGCTCCCCTTTGAAGGGCATGCGATGAACTTCCGCGCCGAGTTTTATAACCTGGCGAACTCACGCGACTTCGGCATCCCCAATGCGACCTTCAGTTCCGCCGCGTTTCTCAATCAGTGGAATACGAATGGTGGCGGCCGCCGCATTGTGATGCTGCTCCGCTACCAGTTCTAACTTTCGCATCCAACCCAAACAAGAAGCCCGCCGGTGATTCGGCGGGCTTCTTGTTTATCCCAGCCACTCGTTCAATTCGTGGCTTTGCAATTCAAGGATGCCCTGTTGCGGTAAGGCATCGAGCGGCAAGCCGGCCTTCCATACCGATACTTGAAACTTCACCGGTTGCGCCTTCCCGATCGCTCTGTGCGAAATCCTCATTTCGAAGACCTGGCGGTAAGCCGCCTGCACTTGCAAATGATCCTGAGCTGGGCTTTCGTAAGCCGCACTCAGAGGCACAGTCAATTCGGTCTGATGGAATTGAAAGCGCAATTCCGCGTTTCGCAGCGTGTCTGCCGCATTCTTCACAAAGTCGATGCGCACATAGAGCCATGCTCCGTCGGAGCCATAATGCATCTCTTCGATCAGAAAGCGCTGGCCATGCATGGCCCCCGAGCGTTGGTCGATCGAATAGCTTCCCGAGCCCATCCACTCGAAGTAGCTGGACACTTCACCGTCGATGAGCGGATGCACCGGCCCGCGTGGACTCTGGTGGGTGGCTTTCACATCGACACGCAAGATCGGCCGCGATAGTTCTTCCGGCGGATTCAGGCCGAGTACACGATAAACATTCGCGAGATGCTCGCGGTAGAGGCGGTCGAAATCCACGCGGTTTGCCGAAGAGTGCTCCGGGCCATACCACCAGTTCCAATCGCTACCTTCGGCGATTAGCAACTCTTCAAAGGCCAACGCACGAGCGTCTTCACTCACCTTATCTTTGACGCGATCATAGGTTTGACGCGCCCGCAGAAGGTATTCCCAGGCAAGGTTGTCCTCTTCGGCTCCAACCCATATATCGAAATTCGCATTGATCCACGAGGCGGGGAAAATCTGGTCGATCGTCTCTGCGGGTACCTTCCCGATCGCTTCCGATACCGTTAGCGCCTCAATCTGATCATCGCTTTCAATCTGCCGGTAAAGCTCCCGCAAGAATGGCCGGCCGGACAATTCAAAATATTCCCAGGCGTTTTCGCCATCGAGAATGATTGGCACCAGGGCATCGCGGCCCGCGCGCAGGATCGGCGCGCAATTGGCGCGAATGGCATTCAGAAAGTGATCCGCCGCTTCTTTGGCCCCCATTCGCGAGTAGACAAAGCCGATGAGGTCGCTCAGCGTATGATCGCGAAACAGCCCGTGCATCTCGTGTTGGCCCTGCTTCCAAAGGTAGGGACGATAGGTCAGTTCTGGAGTTGCTGGATGGTGAAGGGTGCGGGCGAGTACGCCATTGTCGGTGGCAAACCACTTGAAGCCCGCCGCGGCGGCGAGATGCAATGCTTCATCCGACACCGACCCTTCGCTTGGCCATAGCCCTGCTGGAGCTGCGCCAAAGTGCTGCTTCATGTAATCGCGGGAGCGCTCCAGTTGAATTCGCGCGTCGTCCGGATATTGGAAGCGTGGCGGGAGGGATACGTAAGGATGAGAGGTTTCGGCAATCTGTGTGTCGCAAATGAGCGGCAGGATCGGGTGATAGAACGGCGTCGCGGAGATCTCGATTTGCCCCTTCTTCGCAAAGCTGCGATAGACATCGGCTACCATTCCCAGCTTCTCCAGTTGCTTGGCGGCGAGCATCGCCTGGTCTGCGGGACTATAATCGCGTTCGCGCCGAACCAGATCCTTCAGGTCCGTATCGTGAGCAAGAAACTCTTCGTCAAACCAGGCCAATTGCGAGAGAACCTGCAGGTCGCGAAAGGCGGCATCGTTGAAAGCGCGCAAGCCACGCTGGGGGTTTTCGTCCACGGCCTGCCAAGCCTCGTATAGCTCGCCGTATCGAGGGTAGCGATAGATCATCCGCTGCACATTGGCCTGAAAGAAGTAGCGCAAAATGAACTCGCGTTCGCTGTCCGACAAGCTCACTGTGTCTTTGTTAGCGCAGCGCAGGAAGGGATCGACCGCCACCCCGCGCGCATACTCGTCCAGTTGCACGAGCATCGACGGCACCAGGTTAAAAGTCTGCTGCACCTGAGGAAAATCTTCAAGCACCTTCACCATGCCGTAGTAGTCCTTGAGCGCGTGCAGGCGGGTCCAGGGCAGCTTGTATTCACCCGATACCAGATCCTTGTAAAAGGGCTGGTGCATGTGCCAGACGAACGATAAGTAGATCTTCGGCATTCTTCGGTTACCGGTCTCCAAACAACGATCTGGTAGGGGCGGGCGCGGCCCCGCCTTTGAGGGCCAACCAGAGGATCTCGTTCAGCTCGAGGTCGTCGATCTCGTCGGCCTCATCCCACTTCATGCGGGCGCTCCGCGCGGCAAGCGGGCCAGCCGCCGGGTTGCGTTCGTCGAGGCGCTGCTGCGGGACCAGCGCCGCATAAGGGCCGCTCTTGGCGGTGGCCGCAAAGGCCCGCGTCATCGGCGTTGAACTCGCATCGTAAACCGTCATCGGCCTGAGGCCAAGCAGCAATTCCATCGTGCGCAGCATCGAAGTGGTGTTGTACATCGTCGAATCGATTGCGCCACGCCGCGTGTAAGGGCTGATCACGTAGGCGGGAGAACGGTGTGAATCCACATGATCGGCTCCATTCTGTGCATCGTCTTCGACGACAAAGATCGCCGTCTTCGCCCAGAACTTCGACCTGGAAAGCCCCTCGACAATCATGCCGAGCGCGTGATCGTTGTCCGCGACTTGCGCATTGGGAGAGAGCTTGTTCGCAGACAAACCCGAGGTGTGATCGTTGCCGATGCGCAGGGTGATGAAGTTTGGGAAATTTCCGTTCTCCTCAAACTGCTTAAGCTCGGCGAGAAATACCTTGGCGCGCTCTATGTCCAGATAGTCGAGGTCGAAGCCGCGGAATTGCATTGCCGTGTGCGGTGCCAGTTGAGGATCGCGCACTTTGGCGATCTGACGGCCGGCCTCGGGTTGCTTCAGGTTCTCGGCCC
>JBKJSR010000513.1:0-3752 GCA_046594355.1 Bryobacter sp. | reverse complement strand
CGCGCTATGGCTGGCGGCATCAACCAGACTTAGGCCCAGAAGGTCAAATACGGCTTCGACTTAGCGAGCCGCTCCACCAGCAACGCCACTTCCCGCAAGTGGTAATCCCCCCACATGCAGCTCTCCCCGCAAGGCACTTTCCGTCCAGCCGGAATATGATCCCACCCATTCGGCCGGTGATAAACTGCGTGCAGCAATAACCCCTGATGCTGCGGGTCCGTCGATAGATAGGGTTCCTCCAGCAAGGTCTTCAACACACTCAAACCCGCCTTCAGATAACGCTCCTGTTTGAGATGAATTCCCAGCCGGATCAGTCCTTGCGCTCCAATCGCGGCCGCCGAAGAATCCACCGGTTCCCAGTCGTTAAAAGGCTCCGCAGGTCGCGAAAGATAGTCCCCCAAGCGGTGCAAATTCGGCGCGCCGGTATCCCAGTAAGGCACCCCACAAGTCGGGGTGTGTTCCAGATAAAAGTCGCAAGTCGCTTCAGCCGCCTTACGCATCATGTCCTTCGCCGCCTCCAGACCCGTTTCATTCAGAGTCTCAAAAAACTCCAACTGCTCGGCAAACCCGCACATGGCCCAAGCCAGTCCACGCGTCCAGGTAGAAAATGGCGAGTAGCCCTGCTGGCTGCTCGGACAGCGAAAATTTCCATCATTGCGATTGAAGATCGCTTCATGCACCGCCCGCCCGCGCAGGTCGTAAGCATCCCGTCCCTCGCCATAATAAACGCAATACTTCGCCGTCGCTTCCGCATGCCCGATCAGCCGCCCCAAAAGCGAAATGCGCTGGTCGTTCTCCCCCGACAGCACATGCCCCAGCCGATGCCCCACCGCAAGCGACCGCAACGAGCGAATCGTATCGACAAACAGCGAATGCGGTCCGTTGAACGAGTAAATATATCCGCCCCCACCCGCAATCGTCGACCAGCGGGCCGCCTGCACCGCCCCCGACGCCTTCAAGGCAAACTCGTAGAAATTCCGTTCCCACTCATTCGCCTCCGTCCGTCCCTCAAGCATCAGCCGCAACAGATTCCCGTACGTACTCACATTGTTGAAACCATGGTCATGCACGCCAACATGCGTCACATGCGCCGCCATCAGCTCCACAGTCCGCCGCCTCCCCATCTCCAGAAACTCCCTCTCACCGGTGGCATCAAACTGAAGGATCGAAGCTCCAAATTGAAAGCCCTGGGTCCATTCCGTCCAGCCGCGGGAAGTGTATTTGCCCTCAATCGTAAAAACGGGCGAACCGTTCTCGGGGCGCCAACCCGTTTCGAGGCTCACAATCTTGGCGGCGGATGCCTGCCACATGCGTTCGATAGAAGAAACTAAGGCGGATGGGGTGATTACCGGATCGACTTTGACCATGAACTTAATAGAATAGACGACAGGCGTTATGTTCAAACCAATTCTGTCTACAATGCTTCTGGCTGCCAGCCTCTTCGCCCAGCCCACCAGGCCTCCCCTCGACGATCAGGCCCGTCTCGAGTGGTTTAAAGATGCCAAGTTCGGAATCTTCGTCCACTGGGGCGCTTATTCCGTCATCGGCCGCCACGAATGGGCCCGCCACCGCTTCCAGATTCCCCAGGCCGAATATGATGTCTTCGCCAAACAATTCAACCCCGTAAATTTCGACGCCGAAAAGTGGACGGGTCTTTTTGAAAAGGCCGGTGCCAAGTACGTCGTCATCACTTCTAAACACCACGACGGGTTTGCCATCTATCGTTCCAAAGTCGGCGATTACGATATCGAGATTACTCCCTACAAAGGCGACCCACTCAAAGACCTTGCCAAGGCCGCTCCCAGGCACGGGCTCCGCCTCGGCTTCTATCACTCGATCATGGATTGGCACCATCCCGCCTACCTTCCCCGCCGTACCTGGGAAGTAACAGATCCCAATAAGCTCGGCAACAACAGCCAGTACGTCGATTACATGAAGGAACAACTCCGGGAGCTTCTCACCGGCTACGGCGATGTCGCGATGATCTGGTTCGACGGCGAATGGGAACATACCCTTGCCAACCTCAAGCGCGACGACGAAGTTTACAGCTTCATCCGCATGTTACAGCCCAACACTCTGATCAATGATCGTCTCTATGAACGGAAGCCCGGCAACAAAGCCGACTTCGGTACTCCCGAGCAATTCGTTCCCGCAACCGGCCTGAAATCTCCCGACGGCAAAGACGCTCTCTGGGAAAGTTGCGTCACGATCAACATGGATTCCTGGGGCTACAACAAATATGAGACCGACTTCAAAACCGAACGTGACCTCATCCGCATGTTGGTCGAAGTCGTTAGTAAGGGCGGCAACCTCCTGCTCAACATCGGCCCTAAACCCGACGGCACCATCCAGCAGGAATTCGTTACCCGCCTCGAGGCGATGGGCGAGTGGCTCGAGGTCAATGGCGAATCGATTTACGGCACCAAAGCCAGTCCTTTCACCCGCATGCCCTTCTTCGGTCGCGCAACGCAAAAAGGCTCCAACCTTTATCTTCAGGTCTTCGCCTGGCCGCAAAACGGTCAACTCCGCGTCCCCGGGCTTAAGAACCTCGTCCACTCCGCCTATCTGCTGGCAGACCCTAAGAAGACTCCGCTCGGTTGGCGCCGCGACGGTGCCGACATCCTCATCACCGTTCCAAAAACCGCTCCCGACGAACGTGTGAGCGTCGTCGCACTTCGTCTCGATGGCCCACCCGTCGTCGATGCTTTTATCATCCAGCCCGGTGATAACGGCCTCATCACGCTTGGCGTCGAATCGAGCGAAATCGAAACCCGCTTCGAGCAGCGCGCCAAGAAAGAAAACGCTCTCGGCCACGTTTACCTCACCAACTGGACCCGCCCCGACGACATCCCCACCTGGAATTTCACCGTGCCCAAGGCCGGACGCTACAAAGTCGAAATCTCTTACGGTGCCACCCGGGCCGCCAAGGATAAGGAATTCCTCGTCGGTATCGGAGACAAATCCGTCGGCGGCAAAATTGTCGAAACCGGCAACGACTGGGTCTTCCAGTCCCATCAGCTCGGTACTCTAAATTTACAGGCTGGCGCACAAACACTCCAGGTAAAAAGCGGGAACTCGCAGGGCCTTGGCGGCGTATCTCTAGAAAGCGTTAAGCTGATTCCGCAGCCATGAAACACTGCTTGATTCCTATCCTTGCCCTGACCCTGACCGCCTGCAACACCCACCGTAGCAGCGGCCCTCCAGTGACCGAAACCAAAACGGCCAGCACCGCCAAAGCCGAAATGCTGAGCGCCGACATCAAGATGTCCGCCGGCGAACTCAGCATCGAAGGCGGCGGCAAAGGAGAAGTCTCCGCCGAATTCCGTTATAGCCAGGGCGCGATGATTCCCGCTTTCCGCTTCGACAACACCAGCTTCCGTGCCCGTCTGGTCGTTGAAGAAACCCGCAAAGACACCGGCAACTTCAACATGGAAGAAAACCGCTGGCGCATTCAACTCGCCGACAACCTGGCCACCGATCTCTCGGTGAATATGGGTGCCGGCGAAGCCCGTCTCAAGCTCGGCAGTCTCGACCTCCGCAGCGTCTCGCTCAACATCGGTGCCGGCAAAGTAGTCGCCGACTTCCTCGGCGAACCAAAGCGCGACTACGAAATCAAAATTCGCGGCGGGGTGGGTGAATGCGAAATCCTGCTTCCCAAGAGCGCAGGCATTCGCGCCGAAGTCCACGGTGGCATTGGCAGCCTCGATGTCGAGGGCCTTGCAAACAAAGGCGGCAGCTACGAAAATCCCGAG
>JBKJSR010000461.1:0-12416 GCA_046594355.1 Bryobacter sp. | reverse complement strand
CTTTCGCCAAGCCACGGGGGAGAGCGGCGAGGCCACTGCGGTGGACTTCAAGCTGAAGCGGACTGGTCTGCTCGCT
The DNA here is from genome assembly GCA_046594355.1 of Bryobacter sp. Taxonomy (GTDB): domain Bacteria; phylum Acidobacteriota; class Terriglobia; order Bryobacterales; family Bryobacteraceae; genus Bryobacter. The sequence continues at coordinate 12,340 of JBKJSR010000461.1, read as the reverse complement.
CTGGCGCTTTCGCCCGATGCGAAGAAGCTGGCGGTGAGCAGCGCCGAGCAGGGCATACGCATTTTTTCCTTACCCAATTGTCAGGTCATCGCGGAACTGGGGATTCCCGGCAGCACGGAACTTTCGTGGGGCAGTGTGCTGCTGGCGGGGAGAGAGAGTCGGCTCTTTGAGGTTCCACTCGATGCTTCGAAGCCCAGAGAGCTCGCCATACCCGGCAATCGCGAGAACGGATTTGCACTTTCGCCGCAAGGGAAAACATTGGCCTTGACCGCCGGCGAGCAGAGGCAACAAATCTGGACGCTCAAAGTGAGCCGACCTTGAGATTCCTACTGCTGAGCGCGGTTTGTATGGCCACCAGCATTACGGTTCCACTGGGGCTGGATCGCTACATTCCCGCGCCAAGCGACAACCCCATGAGCGCGGAGAGTATTTCGCTCGGCAAGCGGCTTTTCTCCGACCGCAGGCTGTCGCGCGACCAAACGATTGCGTGTTCGAATTGTCATGACCCGCAGCGTGCGTTTAGCGACGCGCATCCGCGAGCGGTTGGCATTGCCGGCCAGCAGGGAAGCCGGCGTACGCCACGATTGGCCAACCGAGCCTGGGGCAAATCCTTCTTTTGGGATGGGAGGGCGAAGAGCCTGGAAGAGCAAGTACTCGGACCCGTTGCCAACCCTCTTGAGATGGATCTCGATCCCGCTGTTGCGGCAAGCAGAGTGGGGCTAAGCAAGCGTCAATTGCAGCAGGCGCTGGCCTCTTACATTCGCAGTATCCTGTCGGGTGATTCGCCATATGATCGCTACCTTGCGGGTGACGCGGCGGCGCTGAGCCCGCGGCAGCGTGCGGGGCTGGAATTGTTTCGCGGCAAGGCGGGTTGCGCCTCTTGTCATTTGGGGCCGAATCTCACCGACGAGGAGTTTCATGTGACGGGGGTTGGTAGTGGCACAGACGGTGGCCGATACGCGGTAACGGGGGTGGAAGCCGAGCGCGGCGCATTCAAGACTCCAGGCCTGCGGGATGCAGCGCGAACCCCGCCTTATATGCACGACGGGAGTGTGGCGAACCTTGCCGATGTCATCCGCTTTTACAACGAGGGCGGCAATCGGCGTGTTGCGGGGCTGGACCCGGAGTTGCGGCCTTTGGGATTGAGCGCAGAGGAGCAAGAGGCGCTCGCAGCTTTTCTAGAGGCGCTAAACGGAAAGATTCGCGATGGTCTTTAGACTGGTTTGCCTGCTGCTCTTTCAGCCTGAAGCCGCTTCGCTGGGCAAGCTGTATGAGCAGGAACTGGCGCGTGTGGAATTGAAGTTCGGACCTGTGGCGGCGGAAACTGGCCGGAGCGCTTTGGACCTTGGCCTATTTTTGCTGCGGCAAGGAAAGCCGGACGCGGCGGTCCTCGCGCTTGAGCGCGCCTTGAAGATCCTTGGCAGCGACGCGGCGAGGGAAGCTTATGCGCAGGCGCTGCTGGGGCAGAAGCGGGTTGGAGAGGCCCAGGCACAGTTTCGCGAAGTGGCGAAGTCGGAGGACAGGGGGATGGCGGCCAGGGCTTTTACGGTGCTTGCCGACTTGAGCGGCGACAGGGTTGCAGCTTGTCCGCTTTACGAGCGTGCCATTGCGCTTGAGTCGAGTATTGGACGGTTGAACGATCTGGGGTTGTGCGAGAGGGAGCAGGGCAGATCGAAGGAAGCGATTGTACAGTTTCGCCGTGCTCTGGCAATCGACAAGAATGGAAAAAATCCCGAGACCGCCGTTACGCTAAACAATCTTGCCTCGGCACTGCTGGATAGCGGAGCGGGTGCGGAGGCGGAGCTTCATCAGCGTCTAGCCTTGCGCATCCTCGGTGCCACGCTTGGCCCGCGTCATACACGCACGGCATTGAGCGCAAGCAACCTCGGCGACATTCTGAAGGCGCGGGGGAAAGCGGCAGAGGCTGGCCGCTATTACGAAGTGGCGCTGCGAGTGTTTACATTGCGGCTGGGGCCCGAGCATGAGTGGACGCGGGACGCGCAGGCGGCGGTGTTGTCAACCTTACGGCCGTAGAGTTGGGTCGGGAGCGTTGGCACGTGGCACGACAGGCAGCTTGCTTTGGCAGTCGCGATTGCGGCAAACGGCGTCGTAGGAATTGTCAACGTCGCGGGCGTAGCGTCGTTGCTGGAGAGTAGACGCCGATCCAGTGGTTGGCGAAGCCAAGTTGCGAGCTTGCTTTGGCCGTCACAATTTTGTGACGGACGGCCTGATGGCAATTGCGGCAAACGGCGTCGTAGTGTTTTGAGTCGCGCGCGAGCTTGGCGTGGGGGTCGTGACAAGTGAGGCAGGAGAGTTGTTCCCTGCTCTCTTGAAAGCAGCGGCTCTCTGCGAGATACAAAGGCTGGTGGCGGGCGTTCCAGGGGTCTTCCCACTTGGGGGCCGCGCCGATCGCGCCGGGCTTTCTGTGGCAGGCTCCACACTGATCGTTGATGGCGGTAGCTCGATAGCGCGCCGGATTTTCGATGCGATATTTGGCTCCCCCCGATTGGACATGAGCAGTACCTGGGCCGTGACAGACCTCGCAATTCACACCTGCTTCCGCCGGTTCAATGCGATTGGCCGCATCCACTCGCGGCAGTCCGGTGGAGTGGCAACTGAAGCAGCGCAGGATCTTGGCCTCGGGCTCGAAGATGCGGTACGTGAGCCCATTTGGATTGTCGTGTCCGGGGGTAGGGCCAAGCGTTCTGGTGGAACGGAACCAGCTCCGTCCGTGTTCGAGGTAATGAGAGTCGTCGAGGCGGCTTACCCATGTAATGGCATGAGTGCCCGAGCCGAAGGCCCAATCGGCCCTGGGGGCGACGCCCGATGCGTGTGCCGGTGCCTGGCGAGAGAGGGCAAGGGCGTGGCCGCTGGCGGCATGGGCGGCGAATTGCTTTGCGTGGCAGGGGCGGCAACTTTGCGCCCCCAGATACTGAGTTGAGGCTGGGGGGGCGCAAAGGAGCAAGAGGCAGATTAAGCGCGCCTTAGAAGACGAGCCGGCCACTGAACTGGATCTGGCGCCCGAAAACGCCCGGGCGCTGCTGGATGATCTTGCCGAAGTTGGGCGAATTGACATCGAGTACGGGAGCGGTTGTACCGGTGAAGTGATTGCTGGTGTTGTAGCTCTCGGCACGCAACTCAAATTTTAGCCGTTCCTTGACGATGTCGAATTGCTTGGCGACGGTGGTATCGAGATTGAAGTAGGCTGGGCCAACCAGGCCGGGAAATTGAACCGGGTTGGTGCGGCGGGTAAATGCCGGCAGGATTTTTACTTTGCTGGTATCGAACCAGCGACCGCGAGTGGGATTTTCGAGAGTAGGGTCGCCATCGACGAGAACCGAGCCAAGACGCATGAAGATACCGGTGTTGGCAGTGACCAAGCCGCTGACCGACCAGCCGCCCAGGATTCCGTCGAGCACGGAATTCATCGAAGAGGCAAAGCGCCGACCGCGGCCAAAAGGCAGCTCGTAAATTGCCGCGCCGGTGATTCGCTGACGCGCATTCGTCGCCGGCTGCCAGGTGGGCTTGAGCAGGAAGTTGTCGATACCGTCGTAGAATTCTTCGTTGCGTTCGCGATTATAGTTGTAGCCGATCGTGAAATTCAAGCCATTGGCGAAGGGCCGCTGGAATTGCATTTGAAGGGCTCCATAGCGGTTGCCGAAGCCGCCGCGCAGGGTTTCAGCAAGGGATCCATACTGCGGATAGGGGCGGAGCAACTGTGAGACGGCCACAGTGCTTTGGGTGCGCAACTGTCCCGGCATCTTGGCCTGCGGCAGGACGTTGAAGAAGGGATTGGGGACACCGGCATTGACGGCATTGCCAACGGCAATGGGAATTCGCGGATCGACCTGATTCACGTCGTAGCCATAGGGAGCACTGCGGCCGAGGTTCACGAAAAACGTGATGTCGGCGAGAATCTTGCCCGGTAACTGTCTCTGCACGCTGACGTTGATGCGGTCGTTGACACCCGGCTTGAAGTCCTGCTGATACCACGTGGCCGAGTCGCCAAGGGCGGTGTAGCGACCAAATTCCTTGCCGCGTACGGGCACGAGGCCGCCCGGAAAGGGATCGCTCAAGCGCTGCTGGGGGACACCGTTTATGAGGCCGATTGTAGCGGAGGTGGCGTCGAAGCCCGTGTAGGGCACGCTCCCTAGAATATTCAAGCCATCCGTGAGGGTCGCGGGCACGATGTACCTGGCCCAGCCAATGCGAATTGCGGTCTTGGCATTTAGCGCGTAGGCGAGGCCCAACCTTGGCATCAGGAGAGTTTTGGGAGCGTTCCAGCTATTGGGATTGTCTTTGCCCGTAAATACCCATGCACCGTTGTAGATGGGTGGAGCAGTGCGCAAAGCGGCAGCGGAGGCCGGGATGACCGGCGCGGCGGCACCTTGAAACTCGGGAATCGGATTCGTCAGGTCGAGATAGCGGCTGAGGCGCAACTGGGGGTCGCGCATGGCCGTGAAGTACTCGTAGCGGATACCGAGGTTCAAGGTGAGTTTGGAGGTGATCTTGAAATCGTCCTGGATGAAGAAGCCGGTGTAGTCGACACGAGGGCGCTGGACGGGGATTGAGCCGATCGCGGATCCGCCGTCGAGTACACCGAGCAGCATGGAGGCCCAGGCATCTCCGCTCAGATTCAGATTAGGGGCGTTGAAAGTATTGGCAGTGGTGGCACGACCGAAGCTGAAGTTCATCGGGCGCGGCCGCGATGCAGTCACGAGTTCGCGGCGGAATTCTCCGCCGACTTTTAGATAGTGCTTGCCAACATTCTTGCTCATCTTAGCGTCGATGTTCCAAGAGCTCGGTTCCTGAAACCAGTAGCCGCCTCTACCGAGCGAAGTATTGGAAGGACCGGCGACCGACACGCCGGGATAATAGATGTCGGGAAGATCGGCGAGATAGGGTTGGTACCAGGTGTTGCCGCCCCAGAAGCGCTTCAAATCGTCTGCCTTGAGTGTCGCGGCGGGAAGGCCGAAGCTATCGACGATACTGTTGAAGGCACCGCGCACGTTGAGCACGGTGGTGGGATTCAGCGTATAAACCGCATCGCCGGAATAGGACGTGGAGTGGCGTTTTGAGCCATCTACCGTCTGCGCGACCGAGCCCGTATAGTCGTCTTGTTCGGTGAAGGTTTTAAAGCGGTTGTAGCGGCCGAATATTTTGAGCCTGTCGCTGATGTTCCAGTCGAGGCGGTCGGAGAAATTCCAGTACTTGAAGCGGTTGGCAAATCCGGAGATGAAGTTGTTCACCCCAGTCGGGCCCGTGCCTGCGCCATTGGGTTTCCAGATATCTCCCATCATGACCCTCGCCGTCGGGTCGATGCGGCTAGGCGGAATCACATTGCCCGCAAAGGGTGTGCGCGTGACGATATTGCCGCTGACCTGCGTGGTGTAAGGATCGTAAATGGTGCGGAGGGCTCCGGCCGTGTTGAGCGAACGCGAGAAGTCTCCAGTGCGTTCGAGATCGGTAGGCAGAGTGTTGAATGCCGAGCGTGGCTCGATGGTCCGCCATGCTTCGTAACTGGCGAAATTGAAGATCTTGTTCTTCTTGATCGCGTTGCCGAGGGTGGCGCCCCAGGTGTGCTGACGAGTGAGATTTGGTGCATGAGTGGTGCGGTCCGCCAACGCGTTCAACACGGGATTGCGGCCAAGATAATAGGCTGTACCGTGAAAACCATTGGTGCCCGATTTCATCTGCACGCTGAGCACTCCGCCGGCGGAGTGACCGAATTCGGCATCAACGGCGTTCTGCTGGAGATTGACTTCCTGCACGGCATCCATGGGAGGGGTGTAGCTGGATTTTTGAGCCGTCATCGAAGGGGAGCCATCGAGGATGATGTCGTTCTTTGTGCTGGTGTTGCCGCCGACGTCGAACTGCGAGGCCGCCCAATGGTGGAAAGGGCTCTGTTCGGTGCTGGATCGAATGACGGTTGCGGGATTCAGACTGACGAGCAGGAAGGGATTGCGGTGAATAATGGGCAGACTGTTCGCCATTCTTGTATCGACAGTGAGGCCCATGCTGGAGGTGTTGAATTGCACGCTCACCGGAGACGACTCTACGGTGATCTGCTCGTTGGTGTTGCCGACCGTGAGGGTGGCATTGACGCTGACGTCTCCGCGCGCCTGCACCAGAATGTTTTTCTGGACGAAGGCTTTAAATCCGATCAACTCGACTTTCACGGTGTATTTTCCGGGCTGAACGAAATCGAAGATATATTGCCCGGTTGGCGATGTTTTCGTCTGGGTCTGAACATTGGTCTCATCGTTTTGAAGCGTGACGTTCGCACCGGCGACAATCGCACCCGAAGAGTCGCTCACGACTCCTTGCAGCTTGCCGCGAGTGTCTTGCGCGACGGCAATGCCAACAAGAGCAATGGTCCAGATGCCAAGTTTGGAAAGAAATGTCATAGTTTGGATCAACATTATTTGAAGTGACAATATAAGTCAAGAAAAGGAAGATTCATGTGTCCATGCTGGACGAGGAGGCGACTGGGCCGTGCGGAGTGAAAAAAGAAAATCAGAAAGAGTCGAACTGAGCGAGCAAGGGACTGTTTTCTGGCAGACTTCAGACGGCGATACTTTCGGTGAAAAAGTCTTGTTATTGAACCTTTCCGACAACGGAGTGTTGATCGAGATGTCGCATAAGCTCGAATTGAGGCAGACGGTGCAACTGAAAATCCCAAGCCGGCAGATCGACGGTTCGGCCAGTGTCCGCTACTGCAGACAGAAAGGGCAGAAGTATCGCAGCGGTCTGGAATTGTTCTACCCAATCGAAGCCAAACCCAAAAAGCAGCGCTGGACATAGATAATAGAGACTCATGGTCATTACTGGTATCTGGTATGCATTGGGGCTCGCGGCTGTAGGCGCACTCACCGGCTACCTCACAAAAACAAGCTGGCTGGGCATCCCGTTCTACATTCTGGCGGTCTTTTGTTTGTGGTTTTTCCGCGATCCGGACCGGGTGATCGCCGAAGGGCCCGTTGCCGTGTCCCCCGCAGACGGCAAGGTGGTTTCGATCACAAAGGATCCAGATGGACGGACGCGGCTGGGAATCTTTTTGAATGTGTTCGACGTACACGTCAATCGTTCTCCGATTGCCGGCATCATTCGCAAGCGCACGTACAAGGCAGGAAAATTTCTGGTTGCCAGCAACGACGCCGCAGGTGCGGAGAATGAGCAGAACACATTCGTCGTTGAAGGCGAAGGAAGCACGATCGAATTCAGTCAGATCGCCGGACTGATTGCGCGGCGTATCGTCTGGTATAAAGATACCGGCGATAGCGTGATCAGAGGTGAACGGATCGGGCTGATCAAGTTTGGTTCGCGCGTGGACGTTTTGTTTAACGCCGACTGGAAATTGAGCGTGGCCCTTGGCGACCGCGTCTCAGGCGGCTCGAGTATCATCGCCAGGAGAGTAAACGAGAAGGAGAATGCAACTGCGCCTCTCTGAACGTCTGATCGACCCCAAAAGCCCGGAGCGAAGACCGCGCCGCGCGGCCTATGCGCTCCCTACACTGTTCACGGCGGCCAACGTGTTCTTCGGCTTTCTCGCCATTACAAAAACCATTGAGGGCACGCTCAGGGCAAGCCAGGATGGCAACGTTTCGATCCCTGAATACGCGCTTGCGGCGCAGTTGATCGGCGTGGCCGTGGCGGCCGACGGTTTGGATGGCCGGATCGCGCGCATGACCAACACAGTAAGCGATTTTGGGCGCGAGCTCGACTCGCTGGCCGACGTGATTACTTTTGGAATCGCACCGGCCATACTGGCTTTCTGCTGGGGATTCTACTTTGTGGAGCATTCGATTGAGCCGGCGCTGCGCGACCAGATTTTGCAGGGCGGCTACTTTCTCTGCTTCGTATATCTGCTATGCGGCGCGGCGCGCCTGGCGCGATTTAATGTGGTGACAAATCCCATCCCCAAGAATCCCGGGCGGCCCGACCGCAAGTATTTTGTCGGCCTGCCCATCCCGGCCGCCGCCGCCTTTATCGCGAGCATCGTCTATGTGGCAAACAGCGTGCCAATCGGGAACTGGATCGTTTCCTTGCTCTGGCTCGCCCTGCTGAGCCTGATGAGTTTTTTGATGGTGAGCACCTGGCGTTATCGCAGCTTCAAGGATCTGAATCTTTTGCAGCCCCGTTCGCCTTTGAGCCTGATCCTGCTTGGCAGTCTGATCTTCCTGATCTGGAATTACTCGCAGCCGGTACTATTCGTTTTGTGTCTCGCCTACACGGCCAGCGGCATTCTGGTGCGTATCGGCGGCTTGCTGCGGCGGCGTCCAGTTGCGATTCAGGCAAGTCCGGAGAATTCCCCCATTGGTTAAGAAAAAACTCGCTCTAGTCGGTGCACAAACTCTGCTCGGCCGGGAAATTCGCGAGATGGCAAAAGAGTTTGAAATCCATGCGATGGACAGCACCGACGACGAGGGTAAAACCCTGGTGCGCGATGCGGACGATCTTGCCCTGATGTCTCCCGTCGATCAGAAGGTGGTGAAGGCGGCGGCGATCGTGATGCTGGCGGGGGATCTCGAATCGACGGCGAAGGTGCGCAAGATGCGGGCGAGCAACCTGATCGACCTGACCGGCGTACTCGAAATCGATCCGAAGGCGCGCTTGCGTTCCCCGCTGTGCGAAGCGGCGGTCTCGGGCAAAGCTCCCATCGAGGTGATCGCGCACCCGGCCGCGACGATGCTTTCGCTATTTCTGCGCAGTCTGGATTCCGTGGCCCCGATCTCGCGAAGTATCGTGAATGTCTACCATCCGGCCAGCGAATTTGGCACAGCGGCCATCACCGAGTTGCAACAGCAGACTGTCGCGCTACTGAGTTTTCAAAAGGTGCAGAAGAAAATTTTCGATGTACAGGCGGCCTTTGCCATGCTGGCCCGGCTGGGAGAGGAATCGCCGCACAAGCTCGAAGCTATCGAGATCAGAGTGGAGCGCAATCTTGCCAGTCTGCTGAGCGGCAAAGTTCCGATGCCTTCGCTGCGCCTCTCACAGGCACCCGCTTTTCATGGCATCAGCGCTTCCGCGTGGGTGGAATTCAAAGACAGCCCCGATCTCAAACGGATCGCAAAACTTCTTGCAAAGGCCGGGATCGATGTACGCGGAGATGATCTTGAGCCCCCGAATAATGTTGGCTGCGCAGGCCAGGATGGCATCGCCGTTGGTGCCATTGAGGCGGACCGCAATTCTCCGCTCGGAGCCTGGTTCTGGCTTGCCGCCGACAACCACCGCCTCATCAGTCAAAATGCCATGGTGGTGGCAAGAGAGATGCTGGAAGCTTGAAACGCCGTGGATTTCTTATGACCGGCGCTGTGGCACTTGGCAGCGCGTCGTGCGGCTACAAAGTTGCGGGCAAGGCAAATCTGGTGCCCAAGGATATCCTGAGCATCGGCATTCCGCCTTTCACCAACGCGACGACGCACTACAAGCTCACGGAAAAATTGCCCATGGCAATTACCCGCGAGTTCATTGCCCGGACGAAATACCAGATCCTGCCGGATGCCAATGGGGCCGATGCGATTCTCAAGGGTTCGGTGAATACCGTGCTGGCCTACCCGACGGTCTTCGACCCAACTACCGGACGCGCAGCAGGTGTGCAGATCCAGACGATTCTCGCCGTGACGCTAACCCAGACCAGGAATGCCGCAGTCGTCTACACGAACCCGGCCCTCGACTTTCGCCAGCGCTATGAAATTTCAACCGACCCACAGGCCTATTTCGACGAATCTGCAAGCGCATTCGACCGTTTGTGCCGTGACGTTGCAGCCAGCGTTGTAACAGCGATCCTGGAGAACTTTTAGAGATGAACGCCGAGCAGTTTCTTGGTGGTTTGCAGAAGCAGGGAGCGCCTCCCGTCTGTCTGTTTTTGGGGCCGGACGCATACATGCGCAGCCTTTGTAAAGAAGCGCTGCTCGCCGTTGTGTTGCCTACAGCCGAAGACCGCGAAAGCGGCTGGAGCCGTTGGGATCTGACGGAAGTGAGCATTGCGGAAGTGCTGGACGATGCCGCCTCCATGTCGCTGTTTGCCACGAGACGATTGATCTGGGTGGCGGGCGCGGAAGCGGTGGTGCCCAAGGGCCGCGCCAAGCAGGACGAAGAGGCTGGCGGAGCGAAAGCACTCAGCGCCTATCTGGCCAACCCGGCATCCGATACAACGATCGTCTTTGATTGCTCGCGTTACGATTTCGACGGCGACGACAAGACCAAGGTCGAGAACCTGCGCAAGTTTTTTGGGACGCTGAAGCCGCAGGTTGAATTTCCGCGATTCACTCCCGATGCCGCCCGCAGACTGGCGCTCGAACTGGCAGCCGAAAAGAAAATCCGTATCGGCGGCGCGGAACTTGATTTATTGATCGAGGCGACTGGAGCCGATGCCTCGCGGATCAGCCATGAGATGGAAAAGCTGGCGCTGTTTGCCAAGCCCGGAGAAACGATCAGCGCCGATACTATTACGGCGCTGGTGCCCAACGCACGAGCGGCGAATATCTTTGCTTTGGTAAATTCGATCGGGCGAGGGGATCGGGCGAAGAGTCTTGACATTCTCGACACGCTGATTCGTGAGGGAGAGTATCTGCCGTTGGCCTTGGCGTTTCTGGCAACGCAATTCCGCTTTGCGCTTGCCGGTCACGAAGCAAGAATCAAAGGCTCGGCACAAATCCAGAGCCAATTTTCGAAAAGTGGGACTGCAATGTGGAAGGCGAGGGCCGAGCAAGTCGAGCAAACCATGTCGGCATTTGCTCCAGCCCGCCTGAAGCGTGCGATATTACTGGTTTATGCCGCCGACCAGGCGCTAAGAGACACCCGCCCCGATGACAAGACGGTGATGGAAGACTTCGTCTGGAAAGTGACTTCTAAGGAAGGCTAACAGCGGGAAGAGAAGTTAAGCGGCAATCGCTTTGAGGCGACGGGCCAGACGGCTCTTGTAACGGGCCGCCGTGTTCTTCTTGACCACGCCCCACTTTGCGCCTCGATCTACGATCGAGAACACTTGGGTGAGCTGTTTTGTCGCTTCGCCGACGTTCTTTTCGGCCAGAAGCTTGCGCATGACCTTGATTGCGCCTTTGATGCGGCTACGCCGTGCGCGGTTGTCCGCAGTGCGGCGTTCGGTGATCCGGACGCGCTTGAGAGATGTTACTGTATTCGCCATGTGCTAAACCATTAACCAAAATAACATAAATGCCATGCCTCCCGCTATCATGGAATTTGGCAAGCATGAACGATTCCCTGGTGATCGCGGGCCGCGAATTTCGCTCCCGCCTCTTGATCGGTACCGGCAAGTACCGCAGTTTTGAAGAAATGCGGCAATGCCATGAGGCGTCAGGTGCCGAAGTAGTGACAGTTGCGGTGCGCCGCGTGAATCTCGATCGGACGACGGAAAGCCTGCTCGACTACATCGACCCCAAGCGGTATTTCCTGCTGCCAAATACGGCCGCCTGCTATACGGCCGACGAAGCGATTCGCACGGCACGGCTGGGGCGGGAGGTCGGCCTTTCCGCATGGGTGAAACTGGAAGTGATTGGCGATCAGGCGACGCTCTATCCCGATGTGATCGGGTTGATTGAAGCGACGAAGGTGCTGGTGAAAGAGGGATTTGTCGTGCTGCCTTACACAAACGACGATCTGATCGTGGCTCGCAAGCTGATCGACGCGGGGGCGGCTGCGGTGATGCCGATGGGGGCGCCGATCGGGTCGGGCCTGGGCATACAGAACATTGCGAATCTGCGCATCTTGCGGGAGATGATTACGGAAGTTCCGCTCATTGTCGATGCCGGAGTGGGCACGGCGAGCGATGCGGCGATTGCGATGGAGCTTGGTTACGACGGTGTGTTGCTGAACACCGCCGTGGCTGAAGCGGGCGACAGTATCAAGATGGCCGAGGCGATGAAGTACGGCGTCATGGCGGGGCGGCTGGCCTTTTTAGGAGGCAGGATGCCGAGGCGGCTATATGCATCTGCCAGCAGCCCGCTGACGGGTGTGGTCCGCTAGCGCCACGACCGCTTAAATGCGTTTGTCTACCGGCAGCCGATTAGGCTGCCTCCGCGATACCGCGACCGTTTAGCGGAGCTGGTCTTGACAGTCGAAGCTCCGATACTCCACTATCTCCCTATTTTGCAGCACTGTGGCTAAAAGCGGCCCGCCTGAAAGGCGGGGGGATTAGCGTTGCAGGCGGGCAAGTAACTGAAGGGGATATTTGTGGCCTTTGTCCAGCCGGGCGAAGTTTGGGCGTGGGCCCGGCTGGAGTGAAAAATTCGGATTCAGTTGTCAGAGATCTGGTGAGCGTTGGGTAGCTCGAAACTTGTGTCTAGCCGGGATTTACTATGCGGCTAAGGTCTGGAGT
>JBKJSR010000186.1:0-6091 GCA_046594355.1 Bryobacter sp. | reverse complement strand
ACCAGCGGAATGCGGCCCTTGTACTTTTCAAACATTTCTACCGGCGGCACCCCGCCCACCTGGCTCCACATGATGTCAAACTCAAGCGCCACCAGATTCTTGTCCGCGTTTTTCATGAACACATCGATCAGCCGTTCGCTCGTACCAGCCACCGGCTCAAACTCAAAAGCATGGTTGTGATAGCAGAGCTTCATCCCCGCGGCCTTCACGCGTTCGCCCGTCTGATTCAAGGTTTCGGCCAGTCGCTTGATTACATCTACTCCACCCCGATCCGCGGGAGCGATGTAAGGGCAGACCACATATTGCAACCCCTTTGCCTTAGCATCGTCGAGCGCCGGATTCAGCTTGTCGATGTCCTTGAAAAAATAGCTCGTGTCGAGGTGCAGGCTGATCGGCTTTAGCTTCGTCTGTTTCAGCGAGCCCCAGATTTTGTCCATGTTGCCGCGAACCAATTCGACCTCGCTATAGCCCTGCGCCTCAAGCGCCTGCAGCGTCTCCAGCGGCTTCTCGTTGATGACCGAACGCAGCGTATAAAGCTGCGCGCCAAAGGTCTTCAGGGTCTTGGCTTCAAGGGAGGGCAGCGTTACAGCGGCGCTTGCCAGCAGGCTTCTTCGGGTCATGGACATATCACTCAATATCTTATGCCACAAAGAAAAAGGCCGAAACCATTTTCAGGTTCCGGCCTTGAGCGAGACTAACGAAGCTTGCGACTCTCGTTTTATCGAACTTTTCTGGTGAGAAGAAAACTAGTCGCCGAGTGCGCCAGCAGTCTCTTCTGCCTTTTTCGGAACAGCGGGCTGAATACCCATCAAACCTGCGGGCTTAATGGAGTCGAGAGAGACAAAGCCCTCGATTGTCTCTTCCTTAAGGATTTCCTTACGGTACAGCTTCTCCATCTCCTTGTGATGTTCCTGTTCCTTGATCAGTTGCGCACGGGCGCGAAGCTTCTCTTCACGGGCGTTTTTCGCGATGCCCTTGTCGTCGAGGTCATGCTGCTTGCCGGCATCCACCGCTTCCTGGTTCAGGATCAGCGAATGGTTGATGGAATTCATGTCGACGTTTTTGTTGCCGGCATAAATCTTGTGGCGGCCATGATCTTCGTACCATTTGGTAAGCGTGGCAGTCATATGCATCTTCTCGACGATATTGCGCCAGCCCACGCCGGTGTTGTAGGCGCAGAAGGAAATCTCTCCCTCTTGCGTCGCATAAGGAATGATGCACTGTTCCGTGCGGCGGAAGTCGTAGTTGAACAGATCCTGAAACCACATGCCTGCGATGAACAGGAAGTTCCAGCGGTCTCCACGGCGCACATCAATGTCCTGCATCGTTCTGTCGGCGGTAACCTTGCCGTAGTTCTTGCCGCTGGCACCCATCGACTTGTCAAACTTCTTGAGCAAATCCATGATGCGGAAGTGAGTCGGAGCCTTGTAAGGATCGTAGTTTCGGATCAGCGAAATCGCGACACCAAACAGCGACCAGAACTTCGAGCGCGCGGCATCGTTCAGCTTGGCGACATCCTTCGAGAATTGATAAGCGTTGAGGAACGCGGTTACCGGAGCGGCTTCCTTCGTTTCCTTGTCCACCATGACGGCCATTCCAATTCCACAATTCGGGTGGCAGCCGCAGGAAATTTGGCCCCAATCCGAATTCGGTCCGTGTACAAGATCGGCAAAGTCCGAGAAAGTCGTCATGAACGAAATCGGGAACCAGTCGCGCTCGGGGATACCAATGTTGACCTGGTTCTTCACGTCATGTGCGAGGTGTGAAAGCGTGTAACGCTGAGCGGTACGGCGCTCTTCTGTTACTTCTTCGTCGCGGCCCGTGAACGATACGGGCTGGAAGCTGAGGAACGGAATCTTCTTCGGGTTGTCGAGGGCGAACTGAACGATACGGCCCACCTGCTCGTTGTTGATGCCGTTGATGATCGTCGTTACGGGAACGATGTCGATACCGTTGGTCCAGCAATTTTCGATCGCGCGCATCTTCACGTCAAACAGATTGCCTACGGCGCGGTGTGAATTGGCCGCGTTGCCAATGCCGTCAAACTGGAGATAGACATAGCGCAGACCTGCTTCGGCGGCTTGCTTCGAAAACTCAATGGACTTTGCAAATTCGATACCATTCGTTGCCGCCTGCACCGAGTTGTAACCAACCTTGCGCGAATAACGAACTGCGTCCAGGAAGTAAGGAGACATCGTCGGCTCGCCACCGGAGAACTGCACCGACATCTGTCGGCGCGGCTTGATCTTCAGCGCGTTGTCGAGCATCGTCGTAATGTCTTCCCACGAAAGCTCATGTACGAATCCAACCTGGTTGGCGTCCATGAAGCAGGGGTCGCACATCATGTTGCAGCGATTCGTCAAATCGATCGTCAACACCGCACCACGACCGTGTTTAATCGTCGACGAACCATGGTTATGCAGGTCTTCGTCGTTGTGTGCGCGGATGTCGCGGCCGGGGAACACTTCTTCAAGATGCTTGAAGAATTTCGTGTCGATTGCCATCACGTCTTCAAAGTGGCCGTGAGTCGGGCAATCTTTCACCATCAGGATCTTGCCATCGCGCTCGATGATCTGCGCCTTGATTTCGCCGGCCTTCTGATTCTTCAGAATTTCGACAGGCAACTCGCCATTGATGATCTTGTTGCGAATGTCGGGCACGCACTTCGGGCAAAGCGAGTCTGTCGTTCGCGGCCAGCCAAGGGGCGGCTTCGTCTTCTGGTAAGACTTGAGCAACGGCTTATCCGACCACTTCGGGGTAAATGAAGGGTTCGGATTGATCGAATTCAGTTTTTCAAATACTGCCCAGGTTGCATTCGCTGCGAGCGATGCGGCCTTTTCGACAAGTTTGACGGTTCTAGACATGATCTCCCTTAGAGTCGCAATGGTTTGGTGGGTTCGCCCACTCGTATGTGTGCCAGATTATGGTAAGTCGCGCTGGAACACACCAGAATTTTGTTGAACGGCCCAAATTTGGGGTCAAGTTGCACCCATCCCAGTTGAACTGCAAACCACAAAAGCGAATCAAAGGCGAACGTCAACGCTGCGGCTTCAATTTTTTCGTCTTTTGTTCTACCCTCTCCAAGTCTTCCAGCGTCAGCTCAGTCGCGATAATTTCCCAGCGCCGAGTGGCCGGCCCATAGCCCGACTTCGCAGCCAGTGCCACCCAAGCCAGCCCCTCAAAGCGATCCGCTTCGTCTTCGGCTGCAATCTGGTTCAAAATCAAGCGCCCCAGTAAATACTCTGCCTCGGCCAGACTGCCTTCCGCTGCGCATCGCAACTTCGCCTCCGGCTCCCGATTCGCTTCGATTTCGCTGCGGGCTGCGGCAAGGCAGGCCTCGGGCAGCGCGGCCTCAATTGCTTTAGCAAACCACATCCCGGCCTGCTTCACGGGCAAGGAGGGCAATTGCCCTTTCCGGCTCAGCACAACAGCCTGCCACTGCGCCGCCGCGTCGCCACTCCGTGCCAGCGCAATCAATTCCCGCCGGGCGCTTTCACGCGTCGCCGGATTCTCAATCGACTTGAGAATCGCAGCCAGATCCAGACCCAACAAGAGAACCAGCGCCAACCACATGGGACGATAATGACACTGTGCTGGTGGATGCGCAAACACTCCTCGACGCGGCCTTCGAAGAAGGCTTCGAACTCGCTGGCCTCACCCCAGCGCTCCCCCATGCCGACCATGCCCGCCATCTCGACTGGGTCGGACGCGGCCTCGCCGCCGGCATGACTTATCTCACCGATCACCGCGCTCAAGTCCGTCAAGACCCGAGAGACATCTTTCCATCTGCGATCACGATGCTCTGCGTCGGCAAGCTTTACAACACCGCCGGCCCCAAAGATCACACTGTGTCGCCCGAACACAGCGGCTGGATTTCGCGCTACGCCTGGGGTACCCGCGACTACCACGACCTCTTGCGAGAGGGCCTCGAACGCGTTGTCTCCCGTCTCACAGCCAAGCTGGGCCAACCCTTCGCATACCGCATCTGTGTCGACACCGCTCCGCTGCTCGAGCGCAGTTATGCCCGCGAAGCCGGCCTCGGCTGGATCGGCAAAAATACTTGTCTGATCAACCAATCCAGCGGCAGTTGGTTCTTTCTCGCCGAGCTTCTGCTTCCTTTCCCTGTCAGTGTGTTCGATAGCCCGCCCCCCGGCCGCTGCGGCACCTGCACTCGCTGCATCGATGCCTGCCCCACCGCCGCAATCGTCGAAGGCCCCAACGGCTGGGAACTCGACAGCGCCAAGTGCATCAGCTACTGGACCATCGAAGCAAAATCGGAAGCTCCCGCTGAGCTGAAACAAGCCTTCGGAAATCACCTCTTCGGCTGTGACATCTGCCAGGACGTCTGCCCCTGGAATCGCCGCGCGCCCCTCAGCGCCGAACCGGCCTTCCAGCCAACCAATGCTTGCCCGCCGCTCGAAACGCTGGACGGCGATGCCTTTCTGAACCGCTTCCGCAAGACACCCGTCGCCCGCACCAAAGCTTCCGGCTTCAACCGCAATGTCCGCGTCGCCTTAGAGAATCGCCGCAAGTAGCGACTGCAATTCCCTCGCCGGCAAAACTGCTTCGTTCTCGATAAATCCAGCTTCAAGCACGCCATCCGCAATTCGAAAACGCCCCGCACCACTCGATACCAGCCGGATCAATTGAATCTGTCCCTCGATCTCATTGCGCATATATGCGTCTGCGCTCAGCGCCTGCAAACTCTCCGCAATCGAGCCAAACATCTCCCATGCCGTCTGTACCTCGCTCGCTCGTGGTGGTTCTACAGCCCACGCAATTTCAAGCGGCACTCGCGCATAAAGTTCCACGGCCTGTTGCCGGAATTCGCTCTCGGTCTGCGGGGCATGTTGCGCCGCACTCCGCTGTTCATGCAAGGTCACTGCGGCGATCTCGCTCAACAATACCCAGACACAGTCGTCACCCGGAAGATCCAGCGCCACCTGTTCTTCCTCAAGCGCAACCGGCATGCCCCGGAAAACCGCTCCCGAACGCAATGTCAATGTCACGTCCTGCTTGCCGGTGCAATTCGCTAGTAGTTCTCGCTGGGTCATCTTTTACTTTGTATATGATAGGCGAGGATGAAAAGTATTTTCTGCATTGCTTCCCTTCTTGCCGTCTCCAGTTTTGCTCAGGCCCCGGCAAAAAGCATCTTCGATGGCAAGACCTTCCACGGCTGGCGCGACTTGAGCAAGCTCAAAGTCCCCGGCAATGCCTTCTCCATTGAAGATGGTTCGATCAAGTCGAACAAGAAACCCTGGATCAACGAAGACCTGTTCTCTACGGGCGAATACACCGACTTCGAATTTGAATTCGAATGGAAGGTCAGCCCCGGCGGCAATAGCGGAGTCAAGTATCGCCTGCAGGACGCTGTTTTCATGAACGAGAGCCTCGCGCGTCCGGTCAAGAAATTCGAAGAAATTCTGCGCGATGAATACACGCGACGTCCCAGCAATCGCGCCACTCTAAAGCCGAACGAGCATGGCCAGCTCTACACCGTGGCCTTCGAATTCCAGTTGATCGACGACAAGAACTACAACTACAAGCTGAAGGACGATCAGCAAACCGGCTCCCTTTATAGCTTCATCGCTCCAACCAAACTCACCGCCAACAAACCCGGAGAATGGAATACCGCCAAACTCGTCGTCAAAGGCGACCATGTTGAGCATTGGGTCAATGGGCAAAAGGTGCTCGACGCCAATCTCAAGAGCCCTGAAATCGCTCGCGGTGCCAAAGCCCGTTGGGGCGAAACTCACCCGGTCTACAAACTGCTCACCGAACAGCCCAAAAAGAAAAGTCCCATCCTGATTCAAAATCACGGGGACGAGGCTTGGTTCCGCAATCTGCGTGTCCGGCCGCTTTAATTCAAGCCGGCAACTCGCCCCACTCTCTACCGACCAGTGCATCGGCCACGGTGAATACTCCCTTGCTACCGGCAATCAAGAGCATCACAAAGCACCCGGCGTGCCGCCATCCTCGCCCGCCATCGTCAATCCGGGGAAACTGGTACCACGACCGCTTGAATGCGTTCGTAGGCTGGCAGTCGATTACGCTGCCTCCGCGATACCGAGGCCGACTTATAGCCGTTTCT
>JBKJSR010000020.1:0-6713 GCA_046594355.1 Bryobacter sp. | reverse complement strand
ATCGTAGCCACGGGCGTTGTTGTAGTGGAGGAAGACACGGGATTTCTGAAAGGGCGTAAAGACGGCCTGAAGACGGAAATAATCTTTCTGCGAGATGGGATCGTATTTGTGGTCGTGACAGCGGGCGCAGCCTGCCGATAGGCCGAGGAAGACGCTGGATGTGGTGTCGGTAAAGTCGGTTAGGGTCTCGACACGGTTGATGTCTTCGACCTTGTAGAGCATGTCGCGATTGGGGCCGACGTTGAAATAGCCGGTGCCCTGCTGCTGGGCCGGATCTTCAAAGAGTTCGTCGCCGGCGAGTTGTTCCTTGATGAACAGATCGTAGGGCTTGTCGGAGTTAAAGCTGTCGATTACATAGTCGCGATAACGCCACGAATAAAGAGTGTAGGGGTCTTGTTCGAAGCCGGCGGTGTCGCCGTAGCGGACGAGGTCGAGCCAATGCTTGCCCCATTTCTCGCCGTAATGTTTGGAGGCAAGCAGGCGATCTACAAGCCGTTCGTAAGCATCGTCACGCTTGTCCCCCAGGAAGTCGCTGGTCTCGGCGGGTGTGGGCGCAAGGCCGGTGAGGTCGTAACTCAGGCGGCGGGCGAGAGTGCGTCGATCGGCTTCTTTCGCAGGCTGGAGATTTTTCTCACTGAGCTTGGCGAAGATAAAGCGGTCGATTTCGTTGCGGGTGCCAGGGAGGGCGGCAGGGACAGCAACGGGCTTCGGCTGAATAAAGGACCACCAGGTGGGCACCTCGCGCTTAGCGGCATCGCTGGCAACAGGCCACTTGGCACCGGCTTTGATCCAGTCGCGAATCACTGCAAGCTCGGTGTCTTTCAGCTTGCCTGTAGGCGGCATGATGGCGCGGCCCTTGCCGTTCATCATCAACCACAACCGGCTGTCTTCGGGCTTGCCTGGAGTGATGACGCCGCTTGCGAGATCGCCAGGCTGATCGAGGCGGAGACCGGCCATTGCAGTGCTTCCATGACAGGCGTAGCAATTCTTGTTGAGGATCGCCGTTGCCTGCTGCAGCAAATTTTCCTGGGCCGCAGATGTAATGGCAACAAAAACGAAATATTTCCACATAATAGCTACGATGATTCTATAAGATCGAATTTAGCAAAATGAAAGTACTATCATTTCTCCTCCTCTTGCCCCTCCTGGCTGCAGCCGCCGAGCCGGGTGGAAAACCCTATATGAATGAAATTCGAATTGAGCGGCACAAGCCGGTCCCGATGCGGGATGGCGTGATTCTCTATGGCGATGTTTATCGACCCGCCGCCGAAGGCCGATATCCGACGCTTGTGGTGAGAACCCCCTATGGCGTGCAGCGGGACGGCGCGCACGAGTCGCTGATCAAGTTCGCGCAACGCGGATATTCGGCGGTCATGATGGACAACCGCGGCCGCTACGAGAGTGGTGGGAATTGGGATCCCTTCCGTTTTGAAGGGCAAGACGGCTACGACGCGATCGAGTGGGCGGCGAAGCAGAATTTCTCGAACGGAAAGGTAGGGACCCAGGGCGGGTCTTATCTGGGACACGTGCAATGGGCTGCCGCCAGCCAACAACCGCCGAGTCTGGTGGCGATGTTTCCGAGCCTCGCGTCCACCAATATTTTCGCCAACTGGATTACGCAAGGCGGGGCCTTCCGGCTAAGTTTTAACTATGGCTGGGGTGTAGTGCGAATGCCGAATCGCATCATGCTCCCGCAGTACATTCATACAGAAGCCTTTGCTCCCGAGGAGTTGAAGTACGAAAACATTCTCATGCATTTACCGCTCAATACCGGGGACTTGAAAAGCGCCGGGTCGGAGGTGAAACATTATCGCGACTGGGTGGAGCACTCGAGTTACGACTCCTACTGGAAGTCGATCAGCGACGAAGAACGCATGGACAAGATGCAGGTGCCGGCGGAAGTTTCGGGCGGCTGGTTCGACATTTTCCTGGCAGGCACCATCAACGGTTACACGATGATGAAGCAAAAGGCCGCGAACGAACGCGCCCGCAAACATACGCGAATGATTATCGGGCCGTGGGGGCACGGACCGTCGCAGAAGTACGGCGATGTCGACTTCGGCGCGGTTGCGTTGAACGACCAGTTTGAAGAAGAGCTGCGCTTTTTCGATTACAACTTGAAGGGCATTCAGAATGGCCTCGACAAGAATCTGCCGGTGAAGCTGTTCTACATGGGAGTGAATAAATGGAGGACGGAAGCAGACTGGCCGATCCCGAATACAAATTACCGGGAGCTTTACCTCGGCGCTGCTTCGCCCGCGAACTCGGTACGCGGAGGAGGAAACCTGTCTTTCACCAAAGCCGTGGCCGCCGGTACCGATCAGTACCGCTACGACCCGATGAACCCAGTGGCGACACTGGGCGGAAATAACTGCTGCGGCACGCCGACTCTCGCAGGGCCAAAGGATCAGCGGCCCATCGAAAAGCGAGGCGATGTACTGGTGTACACGAGCGAATTTCTGAAGGATCCGTTGACGATAGCCGGGCCCGTGAAGATGAAACTCACGGCGTCAACCGACGGGCCGGATACAGACTGGATGGTGAAGCTGGTGGATGTGTATCCTAACGGGTTTGCCATGCCGGTGGCAGAAGGAATTTTGCGGGCCCGCTTCCGCAACGGCCTGGAAAAGCCGGAGCTGCTAACTCCAAATACTGTTTACGACTTCACTGTGGATCTGGTGGGTACCGCGAATACATTCCAGCCGGGGCACCGGATCCGGATCGACGTCACTTCGAGCAATTTTCCGCAATTCGACCGCAACCCGAATACTGGCGAGGCGCTAGGCAGCGCCACCAAAACACGGGTTGCATTGCAAACTATCCATCACGGAGGAGCACGACCGAGCCATATCGTGCTGCCCGTTGTCAGCAACCCTTAGAGATTTGAGATTTACAGGAGTTCTAATTATGTCTTCACGCCGAAGCTTTTTTGAAATGATGGCCAGCTTACCGCTGTTCGCCACCAAGTCGTCCGCAGCAAAACTGAAGACGCCCGATTACTTCAAGGATTTGGGAGTCAAGCCCTTCATCAACGCCGCAGGAACTTACACGACGTTGACTGCATCATTGATGGCGCAGGAAGTGATGGACGCGATGGAGTATGCATCGAAGCATTTTGTACACCTCAACAAATTGCAGGATGCCGTTGGATCACGCATCGCGGGCCTTTGCGGGTCGGAAGCCGCGATGGTGACTAGCGGAGCTTCTGCCGCATTGACGGTGGGCACGGCTGGGTGCATTACGGGTACGGACAACAAGAAGATTCTGCAGCTTCCAGATATGACGGGATTGAAAAACGAAGTGCTGGTGCAAAAATCGCACCGCTATGGATACGACCACGCGGTGCGAGCCTGTGGCGTCACCATGGTTGAGATCGAGAGCGAAGAGGATTTTCATCGTCTGGTTGGACCGCAAACGGCGATGGCACTTTTCTTCAATGACAATGAGCCGAAGGGAAAGATCGACGCGAAAAGCTGGGTGCGGCTGGGCAAGCAGCACGCAGTTCCGACTTTTAACGACGCCTCCGCCGATGCGCTGCCCGTAGAGCGATTGAGCCTTTACACGAAGATGGGTTTCGACCTGGTAACTTTTTCGGGAGGTAAGGGAATCTGCGCGCCGCAATCGACTGGATTTCTCTTGGGACGCAAGGATTTGATTGAGGCGGCAAGACTAAATACGAGTCCTTATTCGGATACGATTGCCCGGGGCATGAAGGTCAACAAGGAAGAGATGGTGGGAAGCCTGGTCGCGCTCGAAGCTTACATAAAACGGGACCACGCAGCCGTGGCGAAGGAGTGGGATCGCCGTGTCGAGACGATCCGCAAGGTGGCCGCAAAGTATCCAACCATGACTTCCAAGGTGGAGGTGCCAGAGATCGCTAATCACACCCCGCACCTGAAGATGAGCTGGGACCAATCGAAGATCAAGATCAGTCCGCTGCAAGTGAAGAAAATACTGCTTGAGACCGAACCTTCGATTGAAGTGACGCCTTCTACGAACAACGAAGAACTGGTGGTGACGGTCTGGATGCTGAAGCCGGGCGAAGCGGAAGTGGTGGCCCGGCGCATTGGTGAAGTATTGAAGAGCGCCGTCGCCTAGATATATGCGATGACGTCGATTTCAACGAGGCTGTTGCCGGGAATGCCGCCGGCGGCGGCAATGGTAGTGCGCACTGGCGGTTCGGCACCGAAGCGGCCGTGGAAAACCTCGTTCATCCCCGAGTAATCCTTGAGGTCGTTCAGGTAGACATTGCATTTCAAGACCTTCTGCATGGAAGAGCCGGCATTGATGAGTTCGTTCTCGACTTCGCGGAGGACATGATCGGTGTGCGCTTTGATGTCGCCCTCAAAGTGCGCACCTTTGCCGGCTATAAAAACAAGGTTGCCGTAGCTTACGCCGCCATTGAATAGGGGCGTACGGGCCGGTTTGGGGCCTTTGCGATGCACTTTTTTTTCGAGTGCGGCACCGGCTTGCGCCAAGACATTGGAAGCGGAGGCCAGGGATCCGGCGAGCAAAGCGATTGTGGCCTGATAGAAGCGATTTCGAGTCATGAAGATTCCTTTCCGACAGTCTTTCACAAAAAGTTTGCAGAGGCTATTGCACATCGCTCACAACACGATATGCTATCTGCACGGACTCTATCTCTATGCTTGATCGCTATCGTTATGTATCTCCAGACGAGGATCCCGAAGATCTGATGGACCAAGATGTTACTTTCGGAAACGAGACTTCCGAGTACAACTACGAAGAGGATGACGAGGACCTGATTCAGGACCCGGAAAAGGAACTAACTCTTCCTCAGTTTGGAGTGCCGCCGTCGCCACCTCCGTCAGCCCTGTCAACTCCTCCAACTCCCCTGCCGACTGCTCTAAATGAGGTGATCGAAACGCCTGCATTAGTAGCAGCGGTTGCAGTCAAGAAACCTGCCGCAAAGAAGTTGGCGGCGAAAGTGGTTGTGCCTGCGGTGGCTGCGAAGACTGCTGCTCCGGCTAAGAAGACGGTTGCGAAAAAGGCTGTCGCCAAAAAGGCTGCCGCCGTAAAAGTGGCCGCCAAAAAGGTAGCGACAAAGAAAACAGCCGCCAAGAAGGCTGTGCCGCATAAGGCTCCGGCAAAGAAAGCTCCCGCCAAGAAAGCTCCCGCCAAGAAAGTAGCCGCCAAGAAGGTAGCGGCAAAGAAAACAGCCGCCAAGAAGATTGTGCCGCATAAGGCTCCGGCAAAGAAGGCTCCCGCCAAGAAAGTAGCCGCCAAGAAGGTAATTGCCAAGAAAGTGCCGGCCAAAGCGGCGGCAAAAAAGGCAGTTCCCAAAAAAGTTGCGGTTAAGAAGGCGGCGGCGAAAAAGGTGTCGGCCAAGAAAGTTGTTGCCAAAAAGCCTGCACCCAAGAAACTTGTGCCTAAGAAGATTGCCACAAATAAGAAAACCGCCCCCATCGCCAAGAAGGCGGCGAAGAAAAAGCGTTAGCCTTCTTTTACGGTTTTGCGGCAGCGTTGAAACAGCTCAATCAACGAGTCCGCATGACTGTCAACAGAGTTGGGTCCCTTGGCACCGAAACCGGTTTGCGATCCGCTCGACTTCCCGAATCCCGTCTGTACTGCAATGAATTTCATCAGCTCGAGAGCAACCTCATCTTGATTGTTCTTAACGCTATCTTGTTTATTATTTGTCGATTCGTCCATGACGACCTACTTTAGCGCACATGCCATGCCCCTAAGCGCAAAAACTTGACCGCCCGCTTCGAACAAAGGAGCGCTGCATACGGCTGATCGAAGCTCCGGCAATTCTTAATTGACCTTCGCCAAAAAACGGCTTCGCGAATCTCGCGGCGCTTCGAGGACTGTGAGCCGGACAACAATTTCGCGTCTGTCGTCGAACTGTTACAGCCCTTAAATCTCTTTGCAATGTTCAGCAACTACCTTGAGAGAAATCGATATTTTCCTTAAGGTTTTTTATGTTTAGATTTTCTTTTTTTGGTGATGGTTCTATCGCTTGGACTTTGTGCGCAGAGCCAGTTGGGTTCAGGTTCGATTGGGGGACAGGTGATCGATCCGGCGGGGCAAAGCGTGGCGGGCGCTGAAGTCGTCGTAACGAATTCGGCAACGGGTCTGCGGCGGCAAGTGGCTTCCGGTTCGAACGGCTCGTTTCATATTCCGGTATTACCGCCCGGTGAATACAGCGCTCGTGTGACACAGACGGGATTTAGCGTTCTCGACCAAACGAACATTGTCGTCAATGTGGGGAGTACGGCGACGATTATCGCCAGGCTTGCGTTGGGTCAAGTCACGGAGACTGTGACGGTGGAAAGCCAGTCGCTGGTCGATACGGCGAAGACGGATGTGTCCGATCTGGTGAGCCGGCAGGTGATTCAGGATTTACCGATTAACGGACGGCGGGTAGACCAGTTTGCGCTGCTTTCGACGGGCGTGGCCCGGTCGGGCAGCTTTGGCTTGCTCAGTTTTCATGGGCAATCGGGAAACTTCAATAATTACCTGATCGAAGGCAACGACGACAATCAGGCTTACTTCTCGGAGCCGCGCGGACGAACGCGAATTGCTTCGAGTGTGAGCGCGAATGCGGTTCAGGAATTTCAAGTCGGCAAGGGTGCCTACTCGGCGGAGTTCGGGCGATCGATCGGAGGTGCCATCAATACGCTGATCCGCTCGGGAGGAAATGAGCTGCACGCGGATGGCTTCTACTATTTCCGAAATCAGGATTTGCA
>JBKJSR010000673.1:0-4178 GCA_046594355.1 Bryobacter sp. | reverse complement strand
TGCGCTCAATGCCGTGATCGCGCAGTTGAAGCAGGTCACTTCCTTAACGAGCTTTCGAAATCTGGAAACGCAGATTTTGAGGGTAAGAGATGGGAAACGGGTGGAGTCCTCTGGTGTGTTGAACTGGACTGATGTGCCGGACTCTGCGGCACCGCTCTACAACTTCACCGCGAATGTATCGGCACCGGGAGCAAGCATTCGGCTGGAAGATCTGAAATTTGGAACGAGGGTTGTTCCATCTCAGGTGGGGGACAATCAGTACACTTTTAGGGACGTGGGAGTGAGTTCCTCCTTCGATGTAAAACCTGGCCAACAGGTTGTAGTGGGAAAGACAAATGCGTCTGGCAAAGCCGGTGCCTTGATCTTAGTGTTGTCGGCGCGGATCGTCGAGTAAGTTACTCGCGAAGCGAATCTGGTTTGCAGGTTTTCGAGCTTAGCGGGTTGCAACGGGCGATACCGTCGGCGAATTCGACGTGGTAACCGGAGTCGGCTTTCTTCGAGAAGTAGTAATCGGTACTTACAATCTGGGCGCCGCTCGCGAGGGCGGCATCTTTCTTTTGGGTGTCGTTTGCGCGGACGCCGGCCACTCCACCATCACTCATCGTGCGGACGAGGTAACCCTTCTTCACAAGCTCGGGGATGCGGGGGGAGTGTGCGTCGTTCTCCTTGACGAAGGCGGCATCCGGCGTGCCGGGACTCGCATTGGTGAAGATGACGCGCCCTTCGAGCGACGGATGGCCTTTTGTGTAGAGAGGCGTCACAGTCTCCTGATCGAAGAGGAAGACGACCTTGCCCCTTGCGCTTTCGAGGCTGGGCCAGCCTTTGGTGAGGACCGCCGCTTCGAGCGTTTTCCCGCCTGCACGGACATCATCTGGGGTGATGATTTGCCGGGGCTCAAATACGCTGCGGATTTCGGCATCCAGAAGGTTGAGGGTTTCGACGGTAACGGGCTCCGGTGTGACCATGAATTCCGGTCGCGGGTTGCCAGTCTTGGTTTCGATGAGCACATAGATAGGTAAGTGGCGGGGGTGCGCTTTGGACCACTGCCGCAACTCGGCGAGGCAGCCGGTGAAGGGCTGGCAGGTGCTGCGGAAATCGAGATCCTGAACATGGATGACCTTGAAGCCGGGCTTCAGCATGAGGCCCTGGGGATCGAAGGGCGGATCGGGGACGGCTGTTTTTGGCTTGGCGAAGAGGCCGCCGCTAGTGTCGCTAAAGATATCGAGCTCAAGCTTGCGCACGCCCATGTCGAGCTGTTTGGTGATCGAAGGATGAGCGTAGTCGAGCGATTCGGCGAGCTTGGGGTTCGCCTTTTTGAGATTCGCCAGTTCGGCGGGCGCAAGGCCCGCGTGATAGCTGTTGTGGCTGCCGATGATCTGCACTTCGGTCATCCGCTGGGCGAAGGCGGAGACTGTTAACACGGCACAGGCGATAAGTTGAGACTTCACGCTCCCAGCTTAGCGAGGCTTGGTTGCAGATCGATGAAACGAGTGTCAAGCCTTAGCGAGTTGTTGCCAGATTTGACGGGCAGTAATTTGCACTTTGCGGTTGGGACTCTTGAGCTTGGGATAGATCGCCGTTGCGGCATCAGCGGTTGCGATCTTGCCAAAACCGACGATGGCGGCGCATTGCCAGTGTTCTTCCGGCCGGTCGAGGAATAGCTTGTAGATGGCCGTGGCATCGGCGGTATTGCCGCTGGCGGCTTGTGAATCGGCGTAGCGGAGTTGGGCGTCGAGCGCGTCGGATTTTTGCCATTCATTCCAGGCATCGAGACGCGGAAAGCGGACATTCGCTTTCTTGCCGATGCGTCCAAAAGCGCGCGTGGCGGCCCAAGCGATATCGGGGACAGGGCTCTTCATCGCATCGAGGCAGAGAGGCAAAGCATCGGTGGATTTTCGATGACCTAGAGCGGCGAGGACGCGAGGCTTGAAGTCGTTGGCCGCTTCGTTGTATCCAGCAATGAGAGCCTTGTCGGCTGCTGTGCCAGGGATGCGTTCGAGGCAATAGACGACTTCTTCACGGAGGTCTGCCGAGCGCAAGTTGTGGGCAATGAGAGGTACATAAAAATCGTCTGCAATCAGTGAAAGTAGTCGAAAGGTGAGGGGCTTGGGCCTGAGGAGCAGCGCCTTCACCAGCGGGGCGCGACGTGGATCTTTGGGGTCGCTTCCGACTGAGTGGACCATTGTAGTGAGCGCTTCTGCCGCAGCCTTGGCAACACCTGGTTTAGGGGATGCGGCCAAATCCAGAAGTGAAGAAACGACGGTGGCATCTTGAGAAGCGGCAGCGCGCCAAGCGAGAAAACGGGCTTCAATGTCGTCGCCGGCAATTGCTTTGAGAAATTCGGATTGGTTTTGCATGGGGGCTCCTTTACAGACTCCAGGGGCCGCGTCCGGGGCGGCTGAGCATGCGGTTGGCTTCGTCGTCGTTCACAACGCGTTCGGTCTTCCAATCCCATTCGAGTTTACGGCGAAGTTGGAAGGCGACGTTGCCGAGAATGCAGAGACTGGCGACGCGATGGCCGGCCTCCATGTGCATGATGGGTTTTTCGCGAGTGCGGATGCAGTCTTCAAAATTTTCCATGTGGCCGGGGCTTTGGAAGACCTTGACGCCATCGATCGAAGCCTTGTAGTCTTTGGCTTTTTGTTCGGTGGCGGTTCCCTGTCCGTCGCCGAGGGTGACAGAGAGTCGGCCCTTGTCGCCGTGATAGACAGCGCCATAACGGGCGTCGAGTTCCTTCGATGTCTCTCCGGGTTGGGCCCAGACAAGAGTCCAATCGGGGTCTTTAAATTCGTAGGTCACTCGCATGGTGACAGCGGAATCGTACATGCCGTCGCGGGGCGGGTCGCCGCTAGCGTCGATGGAAACCGGACCTTTGGCATCGCAGTCCATGATCCAGTTGGCGATGGACATCACATGCGCGCCGCGATCACGGATTTGCCCGCCACCGAAATCGATCAGCCAGCGGAATTGTCCGTGGGTGTGCTTTTTGTTGTAGGGCATGGAGCGGGCGGGGCCAAGCCAGAGTTCGTAATCGAGCTCGGGTGGGGCGGGTTCGTCGGGAGTCCAGTCGCCGTCGGGGCTGGCGTAGTGCCAGCAGAGGACCTTGTCGACCTTACCGAGTTGTCCGTTGCGGATGTAATTCTTGGCATGAAAGGATGCCAGTTGGGATCGACCTTGGGAACCGATCTGGACGACACGGGCATAGCGTTCGGCGGCAGTGACCATGGCGCGGCCTTCTTCGATCGTGTTCGAGGCGGGCTTCTCGCAATAGACGTCTTTGCCTGCTTGACAGGCGAGGATGGTCATGAGGGCGTGCCAGTGATCGGGGGAAGCGATCACGACGGCGTCGACATCCTTGTCTTCGAGGAGTTTACGGAAATCCTTGTAGAGGCGAGGCTTGCCACCGACTCGCGAGGCCGCATCGTCGATGCGCTTCAGATCGACGTCGCAGAGGGCGAGAGAGCGAACGGGGCGCTGCATGCGTGTGCCATCGCCGCCGAGATTGGGAGAGGCAGGGGTCGGCTTTTCGAGGTTTGCCTCGGGCCGTAGAAACCCGCGGCCACGGCCACCGATGCCGATGTGGCCAAAGTTGATGGTGTCGCTGGGGGGAGTCTGGCCCTGGAGACCGAGACAATGTGAAGGGACGATGTGAAAGAGAGTGGCTGCGGCACCAGTCGTTACAAAGCCGCGCCGGGTATTCAGGAATCGCTTGGGCATTTGACTGCGAGTATATGTCTTGTCGCAGTCTTTGTGTGAACGATGTTGAGTGGCTGTTAAGCTCGATGCAGAGAAATGCCATGTGGACAAAAGTACAATCCGAACTTGAGACCGCGCTCTCGACGAAATTTTTTCCGCGGCTTTACTACGACAAGGCTTATACGGAGTTCTTGAGTGAGGCTGGGATCCGGCCCGCGCAGGATCTCGATTTTGCCAAACTCAGCGCGGCGCAAATCGCAGATCTTAAGAATGTGGCGAAGCTGCGGATGAGCTTGTTTATGGGGGATCTGAAGTCGCGGATGGCGGTAGAGGGCAGCACGCTTCAGTATGTTGCGTTGAAGAATCAGACTTTGTACCGGGCGGCAAATTCGGCGGCACCGGGAAGTCCCGGCGGCATATGGTGGTTCAGCGAAGATAGCTGGAACCAATGCCAGCGGGAGGCGGGCGCAGCGGATTCGAAG
>JBKJSR010000592.1:0-10673 GCA_046594355.1 Bryobacter sp. | reverse complement strand
CAGGGCATGCTGCTGCTCTTCCTGCAGATGGCACCCGAACGCCTCGAAAAGATCCAGACTGCCATCGCCCGCAACGACCGCAGCGCCATCGAGCGTGAAGTCCGCAAGATTCGCAGCTCAGCGGAGCGTATAGCCGCAGTCAGCGTCGCCGAAAGCGCCATGCATCTGATGGAAGCCGTCCAGGACCAGTGTCAGGAAGATATGCTCAGCAGCCTGATCGCGCTCGAATCGCAGATTTTCCGACTCTCCCGCGATTCCTCAGACGCTGCCTCCTCAGGCCCTGCCAATGCAGCCGCCGCCGCTGAACAAGACTCCCAACATCTCATAGCATCCTAACTATTACAGGCTAAGGTCCAAAACCTCAGCACCATCAACATATCGCATGATCTGTGCTACTTTTCAAGGATTATTGATGCGGACCACTGTTGTATTAGATGACGAGGTCCTCGAATGCCTCCAGCAGGAATCACGCGTACTTGACGCCTCATTTCGAGACACTTTGAACAATGTGATCCGTGAAGGTTTGGTTGCCGTTGAGAAGCGGCGGCATCAACCCGTGAAGTTTAAGGTTAAATCCTTCGCGATTGGGCTCAGGCCAGGCTTGTCCAACGACAGCATCTCGAAGCTGATTGAGATCGGGGAAGGAGAGGATGCCCGTTGATTCTTCTCGACGCTAACATCCTGCTCTATGCCTACGACAACAAGTCCCCTCATCACTCCTTAATCAGCCGTTGGTTTGAGAATTTGCTTGCTAGCGATGAAACGGTCGGTCTTCCCTGGTTGTCCGCTTGGGCCTTCGTCCGCATCATTACTAATCCCCGGATTAGCTCTCAGCGCTTGCTTGTTCAACAAGTTATTTCAGTGCTGACCACATTGCGCGAACATCCTCATGTCGCAATGGTCAATCCCGGACGTCGTCACGAGCGCCTGCTGCTCGAGCAAATGATTGCCGCCCAAGTCCTGGGTCCGCAAACTACCGACGCTGTCTTGACCGCCCTCGCCATCGAAAACGGCGCTACCCTCGCGGCCGCCGACGTTGGCTTCCGCCGCTTCCCCGATCTAAGCTGGCTTAACCCGCTCGCCTGATTCCAGCGTCAGGAGCCTTCAAATTCGCCCGTTCCGCAGCTTTCTAAGTTAACTGATCCGGATGCGCTCCGTCACGGCTGCGCAGGACTTTGGATTAGGCGCGCAGATCCGCCGCCTTCTCCTGCACCAACGCCCACACCGCCTCCAGATCCGCCGCGCTCGTCTGGATATTCCCGATCGCGAGGCGAATCACTTTCTTCCCCTCCAACACGTTCGGGGACAGCAAAGCCTCCCCCGTTTCGTTCACCGCGTCGAGCAGGCTCTGGTTGAACTCATCCGATCCCCGATGCCGGAACACCACCAGCGAAAAATGCACCGGCGCGCAAACTTCATAATCTGGATGCGCCGCGATCCGCACGGCCAATCTCTTCGCCGCTTCAATCTGATCATGAATCATCGCCGCCAATTTCACGCGTCCATACCCCCGCATTGTAAACCACAACTTTAATGACCGGAACCGCCTTCCGAGTGGCAACCCATACTCGTGATAGTTCAGTGCCCGCTCATCTCCGGCCGTCCGCAAGTACTCGGGCACCAGCGAAAACGCATCGCGTAACCATTCCCGGTTACGGCAATAAAATACGCTCAAATCCATCGGCACAAACAGCCACTTGTGCGGATTCACAACCAGCGAATCCGCCTCGTCCACTCCATCGAGAAAATGCCGGTACCGCTCATCAATCGCCGTACTGCCGCCATAGGCGCAATCGACATGCACCCAAAGCCCATGGCGGCGGGCAATCGCCACTACTTCACGAACCGGGTCGATGCTCGCAACGCTGGTCGTTCCAACCGTCGGAATTACGCAAAACGGCACTTTACCCCCGGCAAGATCACACAAAATCGCCGCCTCCAGCAAGTCCGCACGCATCTGGAACTCATCATCCACCTCGATCAGCCGCACATTCTCGCGTGCAATGCCCGCAGCCATCGCGCCCTTCTCGATCGAGCTGTGAGCGTGCTTGCTGGCATAAAGGGTCAGCGTTGCATCCGAGCACTTATGCCCCTTGTGTACGCGGGCCGCGACAATCGCGTGAAAGGTGCTGGTCGAAGCAGTGTCGAGAATCTGCCCGAACCAGCCCTCGGACAGCCCCATCCACTTGCGCAGCCAGTCGAGGGTAATCTGCTCGAGCTCGGTCGCTGCCGGGGACGACTTCCACAGCATCGCATTCGGGTTCAGCGCCGCAGCCAGTAATTCCGCCAGTATGCCTTCTGGCGGCGAGGAATTCGCAAAGTAGCCCAGAAAACGCGGATGATTCCAGTGCGTACTGCGCGGCACGATCTCCCGCTCAAAATCTTCGAGGATCTGGTCAAAGGGCTCCGGCAGCTCCGGCCCCTGCCTGGGCAGCTTGTCCACCAGTTCGCCCGGCTCGGTCTGGGGCAACACCGGATAGTCGCGCGTGTGCTCGAGAAAATGCGAGATCCAGTCGATTGCGGCATAGCCGTAGGTGCGAAATTCTTCGGGCGTCATCCTTCCCTAGAATCGCGCAAGATGGCCGGCAGCCAGTTGAGAAACCACGGACGGAATTCTTCGAGCGGCGCAGCCCCCAGCCAGCTTGTATCCGGCCGCGCCGGTAGCTTGCGCAGCCGGCAGGCTTCTTCCACGCCAAACGGGTTAGGGAAGCGATCCAGCCATCCGATGAATTCCTGCAGATACCCGGCCAGCAACGCTTCGCGAACCAGATTTCCCGTCACCACCGCCTGGTCGAGGGCGCAGATCAATTCCGGAATCGCCGCCGCGCAGCCGCTAATCACTCCAACCGCATGCTGCTTGCGCGAAACGCAGAGCGCACTATCGTTGCCCACAATCAGCGTGCCTCCCGTACCGGCCAGCGCCTCAAGATATTCGGGCTTGCCAGAAGAGTCTTTGATGCCGCGATACATCCCGCTCGACAGCAGCCGCTGCGCAAGCTCAACCGGAATGGCACTCGTAAAAAACGGAATGTTGTACAGATAGAGGGGCAGATGCCGTGCCATCCGCTCGCCCAGCCGCAAATAAAAATTCTCCAGTTGCTCCTCGCTATAGCGAAAGTAATACGGCGGCAGCACCAGCGCAAAACTCGCCCCGGCTCCGGCCGCATGTTCGGCAAGATGCACCGCAACGTCGAGTGTAGAATGCGCAATGCCCACCCCCACCGGCTTGCGGCTGCGCTTGATGCCAAAGCTGATCAGCTTTTCCCGCTCTTCAATGTCGAAATGCAGAAAGTTTCCCGTCGTGCCCAGAATGCTGATGCCCTTCGTCGGCGAAGCGCTCAGAAAGTCGATGATCTCCATCGCGGCACCCAGATCGATATAGTTGGAGCGCTCCCTGAAGGGCGTGATGGCGGCTGCGTAAACTCCGGCCGGCGGGGTATGATTGAGAGCGTTAGACGAAGACATGGAGCATACCAATTTATCGCAATCCTTGCGGGATCGCCGCGCGTTTCTTACAGCGGGCGCATTCACCATCGTGCGGCCGGAATTGGTGCGCGGCGCGGGGCCCGCAAAACTAAAGGCCGGCCTGATCGGGACTGGCGGCCGGGGCCGTCAGGCAGTCGCCGATCTCCTCTCCGCCGATCCGAATGTCGAAGTCGTGGTGATGGGCGATCTCTTTGAAGACAAGCTGGAGACGAATCTCGCCTGGCTCAAGGACCAGAACCGCTTTCCCAAAACTTTTGATCGCGTGAAAGTCGACGCCGAGCATCGCTTCACCGGTTTTGACGCCTATAAAAAAGTAATCGCCAGCGAGCTCGACATCGTCATGCTCTGCACTCCTCCCGGTTACCGCCCGCTCCACTTCGAGGCTGCGGTTGAGGCTGGCAAGCACGTCTTCTGCGAGAAGCCCTTCGGCACCGATCCGGTCGGCGTCCGCCGCTTTATGGCCGCCGCAAAGAAGAGCGAAGAGAAAAAACTTACTGTCGTCAGCGGCGCTCAACGGCGCTTCCAGCGCGAATACGTCGAGACTGTTGAAAAGCTCCAGAATGGTGCCATCGGCGACTTGCGGGCCGCTTACGCGTACTGGGTCGGCACCCCGATCATTCAGCAGCCGAAGGGTCGCGATCCGAAGTGGGGCGACATGACCTGGCAGCATCGCAACTGGTACAACTTCGTCTGGCTTGGCGGCGATCAGATTGTCGAACAGCACCTGCACAACATCGATGTCGTCAACTGGGTGATGGGCAGCCATCCCACGAAGGTCGTCGCCACCGGCGGGGCCGTCTGGCGTCCCCGGGACGAGGCGCACGGCAATATCTACGATCACATCTCCGCCGACTTCGAGTATCCATCCGGCCTCCACCTCTCCAGCTACTGCCGCCAGTTCCCCAAAGGTCTCTACACCAATGTGAGCGAGCTGCTGGTCGGCTCCAAGGGCAAGAGCAACTGCCGCGATCTTGGCGGCAAAGACATCAATCCCTATGTCGCCGAGCACGCTGCGCTCGTCAAAAGCATCCGTGGCGATGGCCCCTACATCAATCACTCCATGCCCGTCGCCGAAAGCACGATGACCTGCATCATGGCGCGAGAAAGCGCCTACAGCGGCGAAGCAA
This sequence comes from Bryobacter sp., assembly GCA_046594355.1. Classification (GTDB taxonomy): domain Bacteria; phylum Acidobacteriota; class Terriglobia; order Bryobacterales; family Bryobacteraceae; genus Bryobacter. Next base: position 6,060 of record JBKJSR010000592.1, on the reverse strand, counting down.
TCACCTGGGAGCAGATCATGAATTCCACTCTCGATCTGAGCCCCAGGGAATTCGGCTACGACACCCGGATGGAAGTGCCACCACTCCCTGTGCCGGGCCAATACAAGTTTGTCTGATGGCCGATCTTGAACGCGGACGTTTCCGCGGCGCTTTACTCGGCCTCGCGATTGGCGATGCGATTGGCGCGACAGTCGAATTTCTGGCCCGCGGCACTTTTGAACCCCTGACGGACATGATCGGCGGCGGCCCCTTTGCTCTCGAAGCAGGCCGCTGGACCGACGACACCTCCTGGCGCTCTGTCTCGCCGAAAGCCTGCTCGCCTCAGACGGCACGAATCTGAAAGACCAGGTCGAACGCTATCTGCGCTGGTATCGGCAAGGCGTTTGGTCGAGCAAAGGCTATTGTTTCGATATCGGCAATGCTACCCGCAGCGCACTCGAGCGTTTTGAACACGACCGTAATCCCCTCGCCGGCTCTACAGACCGGCACCAGGCCGGTAACGGCAGCATCATGCGTCTTGCCCCGGTAATTCTCTTTCACGCGCAAAACCGCGACAAGGCCATTGAAGCAGCCAGGGAAAGTTCCCGTACTACCCACCAAGCCGATACTTGTCTTGCCGCCTGCGAAGAACTCGGCGGCCGCTTATACGATCTACTCCACGGCGAGCGCAACAATCTGGACGCTTTCGACGGCCGCAGCGCTGGCAGCGTTCGGGGTAGTGGGTATGTCGTGGAGAGTCTCGATGCCGCAACCTGGGCTTTCGCCCAAGGGAAAAACTTTGAAGAGTGCGTCCTGCTGGCAGCCAATCTGGGAGACGACGCCGATACGACGGCGGCCATTACTGGCCAACTGGCGGGTGCCTGGTACGGCGTTCGGGGTATTCCGGAACATTGGCGCGAGCGTTGCTATCGAACTGCTGAGATTATCAGCCTGGCAGATCGGCTCTATGATGTGGCAGTCACAAAATAGTAGCTACGATGTGGCGATCTTGCCCTGGTCCGCGCCACCCGCTTCATCCTTGATTTCACTCAAGCGGCGAGGATCCAACAGATGCATGGGTTTGAACTGTTTGACGTTCCAGCGAATGCCGGGTTCGAATTCGACACCGAGAAAATATCCAATGTCTTTGAACACGCAATAGCGGACGCGCCCTTCCAACTCGCCTTTTTCATGCGTAATTTTCACAGCGCACTGCACTGGCACCTCTTCTTCCATTTGCAGGCAAGCTCCAGACGATGAGATGTCTTCGAGGTTTGCAACAGCAGTGTGCTCCGCACCGGATCGGTCGTGCCAGTCGAGTCTGACCAGGTCCGCACAGAGCATCCGTGGATTTGATCGGCGATCGTCCATAATTATTTAAGCTTGCCTTTTAAGGTGTTTGATAATCTTATCGTCCGTAGTGCTGCTTCTAAATATAAAAAACTCTTGAAAAATTACCCTAGGCCTTGCTAAGTTGATTTTTTTCTAAGGTCCTGAGGTATTCGGACCGAGTCATCAGCGAGTGCTTGGCGTCGAGGGCCCGGTCGATCGAAAGAATGCCATCGAGATGGTCCATCTCGTGTTGCAGCAGTTCGGCGAACGCATCCACGGCGTCGATCCTTCTCACAGTGCCATCCCGGCCCTCGTAACGCAAAGAAACCGCCTTGCTGCGCTCAAGATGAACCATCAGATTCGGAAAGCTGAAGCAGTCGTCCCACAGCTCAAATTTCTCCTCGCTCAGAAATTCAAAGGCTGGATGGATCAGTTCATAAGACTGCCTTGCGATCTCGATATAGATCACCCGTTGGGGGATTCCGATCTGGATGGCGGCGATCCCGCGTCCAAATCCATGCGTGCGCCGAAATTCGTGCAGCGTGTCGCGCAGATCGAGCAGCGTCGGGATCGCCTCCTGCACGTCCGCCAATGCAAATGATACTTCCCGCAAGAGTGGATCGCCGAGTTCGAGGATGCGTCGCACAGGCATACTTGAATAATAACGATGCCCGGGATTCCTTTGCTGGTGGTTTGGGTGGCGCTCTTATGCGGATACATTCCGTACTCGATGGGTTTTGCCTTCCTCAATCCGGTAGTCGTAATCGCCTACGGATTCCTCAGTCTCCTCATCGGGGCCACCGTCACGGGTCCGGGTTGGGTGCTGACTGCTTCACTAACAACTACCCTGCTGGCGCTCATAACGGTCAACGCCACTAGCGGCATGATGCAGATTGTGCTGCCCTCCTGGGGCGTCCTCGCCGCCAGCATATGGCTCAGTTGCAGCGGCGCGCTGCTCACCGGGGGGCTGCGCAACTGGCTCCTCCGCCACGGCCGCAACGAGGAACAGATTCGGAACTGGCTGCGCCTCCTGTTTGCCGCCCTCGCCCTCATCGTTTATTTCAACGGGCTTCTGCCCTACAACTGGAAGATGTGGCTCGCCGAACGCACTACCAACGAGCACCTCATTCGCTTTGCCTTCGTCTGCGGGGCCATCTTTGTGGGAATATGGCGAATGACAAGATGAAGATTGCAGCAAAATCCCCCTGCCGCGTGGACCTGGCCGGCGGAACCCTCGACATATGGCCCCTCTATTTGAATCACGACAACGCAATGACGGTAAATTTCGCCGTCAACCTGTATACGCACGCCCGCATAGAAACGCGCAGCGACCAGAAAATTGTTCTCGAAACACTCGATCTCGGCGGTCGTGAAGAATTCGACAACATCGACGCTCTTGTGGCGGCGAAAAAATTTAAACTCCCGCTTCTCGCCCACGCTTTGCGCTGGTTCCGGCCCGAAACAGGATTGAATCTTGTCACCAACAGTGAAGCCCCGGCCGGTGCGGGCATCAGCGGCAGCTCATCCCTCCTGATCACAATCGGTGCCGCGCTCAACAAATTAACCAAGCGCGGCTACTCGCTCGAAAAGCTGCGTGAAGTCGCCCAAAACGTCGAAGCCCAGATCATTCAGGTTCCAACTGGCTGCCAGGATTATTACCCGGCGATGTACGGTCGCGTCAGTGCCATAGAACTCGGCTGCGCCGGCATCGTACGTAAAGAAATCCTGGTCGATCACACGGATCTCGTCGATCGGGGCGTCCTCGTCTACACCGGCAAACCCCGCAATTCCGGCATCAACAATTGGGAAGTCACCAAAGCCTACATCGATGGCGACAAGCAGGTGCGCCGCAACCTCGACAAGATTTCTTCGATTGCCAACGGCATGCGCCGCGCCCTCGAAACTGCCGACTGGAACGAAGCCGCTCGCCTCTTGCGCGAAGAATGGAGTTTCCGCCGCAAGAACGCCCCCACCATCTCTACCGATCTCATCGACGCGCTAGCTGAAAAAACCCGTAAGGCCGGAGCCAAAGGTTTCAAAGTCTGTGGTGCTGGTGGTGGCGGCTGTTGCTTTCTTCTCGTCGAAAAAGGTGCCAAGGCTCGTGTAAGTGATGTGGTGCGGGAACTGGGAGCAACCGTGCTCGACTTCGCCGTCGCGCCCAGCGGTGTGCAGGTCAAAGTGAGTGGCTGATCCTGGCAAAACCGGGCTGGCCTTGCGCGTTGGAATCTTCGCGATTACCGGCATCCTCACTCTGCAATTGGTCTCGGCCCTCCTCGGCTGGACTGGCCTGCTCGTCCAAGCCGCCATGGCCGTCTTCGCATCGGCTGCGGTAGCCAACGCCCTGTCGCTGCGCATCTACGAACGCGGCGGCATCAGCGACATCGGCCTCGGGTGGAAACCCGGCTCGTCGCGCAATATGGCCATCGGTCTCGTCGGCGGTCTGCTCAGCGCCCTGGTTGTCACCGGCTTGCCGGTGCTGGTTGGAATGGCCAGCATCGCCCGAGATCCAGAGCGGGCTTTCTCCCTGCCAAGCTTCCTGTTTGTGCTCTTTGTAATGATTTTTGGCGCCTTCGGTGAAGAGCTTCTCTTCCACGGCTACGCCTTTCAATTGCTGCTGCGCAAGCTGGGTGCCTTCCAGACCCTCCTACCGGTCGGCGTACTCTTCGCCGCCGCGCATGGCCAAAACCTCAGCGCAAACTGGATGTCGTTTTTCAATACTTTCCTCTGGGGTGTTTTCCTGGGCCTCTGCTATCTGCGTAGCGGCGATCTCTGGCTTCCGATAGGAGTACACTTGGGGTGGAATTGGGCTTTGCCCCTGCTCGGAGCGAATGTCAGCGGTTTTAAGATGGCAACAACGGGACTAGTCATGAATTGGCACGTCGGTCCATTATGGAGCGGTGGCGATTACGGGCCGGAAGCCGGAGTCTTAACGACTCTGGTGTTGCCCCTCCTTGGCTGGTGTCTGTTCAAGGCGCCGATCGAAACTTCCCGGCCACAGATGTTCGAAGAGGATGACCAATGAAGTACCTGTGTCTGCTCCTGGTAGCGCCCTTGGCTTTTGGCGCAAATGAAAAACTGACGCCCGAACAGCGTGTCGAACTGATCCGCGGCTTGAGTTCCGAATACGCGACGGTGAAGCTGATGTTGCCCCGCGCCAAAAGGGCGCTCGAATACGAGTTAGGCGGCAAATTCGACAGAGACAAGTGGGACGAAGCGGCCAAAGAGAAGGGTCCCGCCGCTCGCCCCGGCGATCTCATCCAGATCACCAAAGTTGAGCTCGACAACGATTCGATCACCTTCGAAATCAATGGCGGGCTAAAGAGCGGCCGCAAGTGGTACGACAACGTAAGTGTAGGCACCGGCACCCGCGGCGCACCGGTCTCCAACTCCTCTGGAACCGCAACGCTCGGCACCACGATCATCATCAAGTTCGCCCAGGGCGTACCACCGGTCGATGCCGCCGAAATGAAAAAGATGCTCAAGCCGCTCTTCGATTTTGAGACGCGCAGCGCCACGGAATCTTATGTCGACTCACTCCCGCCGGAAGTGAAAGCAGCCGTCAAAGAAAATCGCGTGATTGAAGGCATGGATCGCGATCAGGTGATCATGGCCGTCGGCAAGCCGCGTCTGAAAAGCCGCGAAAGCAAAGACGGAGTCGAGACGGAAGACTGGGTTTACGGGCAAGCCCCAGGCAAAATCACTTTCCTTACTTTCCAGTCGAACAAGGTCGTAAAAATTCACGAAAGCTTCGCCGGGCTTGGTGGTCAGACTGTTCAAGGCCCCCGGCCCATCACTCCTTAGCTATCCTATAGAGATCCCCCCCGACTCTGAAGGAGAATTTTTCCCTGTGGCAATTAAAGTAGCGATCAACGGCTTTGGCCGTATTGGGCGTAATGTATTTCGTGCGGCTCTTGGCAACCCCAACATCGAAATCGTCGCGACCAACGACCTCACGAACAACAAGACTCTGGCGCACCTGCTCAAGTACGACTCGATCCTTGGCGGCATCGGCCTCGAAGTCACGCATGATGAAGACAGCATCACGGTAGGCGGCAAACGCATTCGTGTATTCGAAATCAAAGATCCCGCTGCGATCGACTGGTCCAGCACTGGCGCAGAAGTGGTGGTCGAATCCACTGGTCGTTTTACCGATCGCGCCGACGCTGCCAAGCACTTGCATGGCACGGTCAAGAAGGTCATCATCTCGGCACCTGCCAAGAACGAAGATCTGACCATCGTCCTCGGTGTGAACAATGAGATGTATGACGCCTCGAAGCACCACGTCGTCTCGAACGCAAGCTGCACCACGAACTGCCTGGGCCCGGTGGCGAAGGTCCTGATGGACAACTTCGGCATCCTCAAGGGCAGCATGACAACGATCCACAGCTACACGAACGATCAGGTCATCCTCGACTTCCCGCACCCGGACCTCCGTCGCTCGCGCGCTGCGGCGATCAACATGATCCCGACTTCTACCGGAGCCGCCAAGGCTATTGGCCTGGTACTGCCTTCGCTGAAGGGCAAGCTGGACGGTTATGCGATGCGCGTCCCGACTCCTAATGTCTCGGTAGTGGACTTCGTAGCTCTGACGGAAAAGAACACGACTACCGAAGAAGTGAACAAGGTTCTGAAGGCGGCGGCTGAAGGTCCGATGAAGGGAATCCTGGCTTACACGGAAGACGAAGTGGTTTCGAGCGACATGCAAGGCACCCCGAACTCCAGCATCATCGATAGTTTGCTGACGAAGGT